>NZ_JBEOVL010000005.1:0-266957 GCF_040295485.1 Streptomyces sp. NPDC002793
CCGTTTCACCGGGGCCCTCCGGGCGCTTCCCTTCGTTCTTGCGTTTCCGACTCTATCAGACTCTTTCGTGTCCGATTCCCGGTCGAAGCGGGTTCCTGCTTTTTCGCTTTCCAGTTCTTCGCTTTCGCGTTTCCCTTTCCGGCGAGTCCGACTCTATCAGATCCTTTCGGGCCTGATTCCCAGTCAGCGGGGTTCGTCTTCCGGGCTGTTGGGCCCTTCCGACACCTGAACTCTAGCGGATTCTCCCGGCGACTCATAATCGAGTCCGTGAATTGAATTCCGGGCACGCCGAAATTCTCCCCGGTGGGAGGTCGTGCTGAGTTTGGTTGCCGCATACACGGCGGGATCGGCTGCCGCCGAACCGTACCGGCTCGGGGACAACTCGAAGAACCTTACGGATACGAGGGAGGTGTGTCAACCCCCTACTCCACGGGTCACACCTGGACCTCGGACCCCAGCCCTCAGTCCAGGTCGGTGAGCCGGCCGCCGGCGTCCGGCTGCTCGTGCTCCACCCGCCGCAGGAGGCGGATCAGGCTCTCGCCCAGCGCTCCCCGCTCCTCGCCCGAGAGGTCCTGGAGAAGGTCCTCCTCGAAGGTGGTGGCCATCCTCATCGCCTCGAGCCACTTCGTACGGCCCTCGTCGGTCAGCTCGACGATGACGCGCACCCGGTTGTTCTCGTCCCGGTCCCGGGTGACCAGGCCCTCTCCCGCCATGCGGTCGATGCGGTGGGTCATCGCCGCGGGTGTGAGCCCGAGCCGCTTGGCGAGCTCCCCCGGGCCCAGCCGGTACGGGGTGCCGGACAGGACGAGGGTCTTGAGGACCTCCCATTCGGCGTTACTGATGCCGAGAGCGGCGACCTGTCTGCCGTAGGCGACGTTCATCCGCCGGTTCAGCCGGCCCAGTGCGGAGATGATCCGCTCGACCTGGGGATCGAGGTCCCGGAACTCGCGCTGATAGGCCGCGATCTGCTCGTCGAGGCTCGGCTCCTGGAGCTCGGGCTGCTCGGTGGTGTCAGACATGGCGGGCAGTATGGCACGCCATCCATCGACTTCGAAGTCCTTCATGCTGAAGACTTCAGCATCTAACTTTAGTGTTAAAGTCTACGGGTTCGTGTTCTCGAAGTTCTTCATGCCTTGAGGTAGGTGAGTGTGACCAGGGAGATGGGTGCAGCGATGCGGCGGATCCAGCTGGGCAGTGCGCTGAGCGCGTTCGGCCTCGGATTCACCGTCCCGTATCTGTACGTCTACGTCGCGCAGGTACGTGATCTCGGTGCGGGTACGGCAGGTGTCGTGCTGGCGGTCTTCGCCATGGCGGCGCTGGCCGTGCTGCCGTTCACCGGCCGTGTCATCGACCGGCGCGGGCCCCTGCCCGTGCTGATCGTGGCCGCCGTCACGGCGTCCGTGGGCGCCTGCGCCCTGGGCTTCTCGGACGGCGTCACGTCCGCCGTGCTCTCCGCCGCTGTCCTGGGCGCCGGCACCGCAGTGATGCAGCCGGCGCTCGCGACGATGCTGGTGTGGTGCTCCAGCGCCGCGACCCGGACGCGCGCCTTCGCCATGCAGTTCTTCCTGCAGAACCTGGGGCTCGGCATCGGTGGTCTGGTCGGCGGGCAGCTGGTGGACGTCGACCGTCCGTCGAGCTTCACCCTGCTCTTCCTCGTCGAGGCGGCGATGTTCGTGGTGCTCGGCATCGTCGCGGCCACGGTGCGCATGCCGCAGGGCCCCTCCCTCACGAGTGCGGTACCCGCCGACGGCACGGCGCCCAAGGCCGGAATGCGGGTGCTGCTCTCGCACAAGACCATGGTGCAGCTGTGCGTGCTGGGCTTCGTGATCTTCTTCGCCTGCTACGGACAGTTCGAGTCGGGTCTCGCCGCCTACGGCACCGAGGCCGCCGGAATCGATCCGTCCACCCTGGGCATCGCGCTGGCGGCCAACACGGCCGTCATCGTCCTCGCGCAGTTCGTCGTGCTCCGTCTCGTGGAGCGGCGGCGGCGCAGCCGGGTCATCGCATGGGTCGGTCTGATCTGGGCCTTCGCCTGGATCGTGGCGGGATACGCGGGTCTCGGACACGGCAGCCAGACGATGGCGACGGCCGCGATGATCTCGACGTACGCCCTGTTCGGGCTTGGTGAGTCGATGCTGTCGCCGACGGTGGCGCCGCTCGTCGCCGATCTGGCGCCGGAGGCCATGGTCGGTCAGTACAACTCGGCGTTCGCCCTGGTGAAGCAGCTGGCCCTGGCCGTCGGGCCTGCCGTTGGCGGGCCCATGGGTGCGTCACTGCACGGGCCGTACATCGTGACCTTCGTGCTGTTCTCGCTGGGCATCACCGTGCTGGCGCTCAAGCTGGGCCGGCAGCTCAGCCCCGCACAGGACCAGCCGGGCCTCGCGGCGGCGCCGTCCAGGGTGGTCGCCGTGTCGCTCTCGGAGAGCGAGCCCGCCACCGCGCCGACCGCCGTGCGCTGAGGCCAGGTCTCCCCTGGTCAGCCGGGGAGCGCGAATTCGCACCAGACCGCCTTGCCGCCGCCCGGGGTGCGACGGCTGCCCCAGGACGAGGCGATGGACGCGACGATCGAGATGCCGCGCCCCGCCTCGTCGGCGGGTTCCGCGCGCCGGCGGCGCGGCAGGTGGTCGTCCCCGTCCGTCACCTCGATGATCAGGCGCCGGTCGGTCCGGCGCAGGCCGAGGCGCATGGGCGGGGTGCCGTGCTGGAGCGAGTTCGCGACGAGCTCGCTCGTCGCGAGGACGCCGAGGTCGCACAGCTCCACGGGAAAACGCCAGGACGCCAGGACACCGCCGGCGAAGGCGCGCGCCCTGGGAGCGGCCTCGACGCCGCCGAGCAGTTCGAGCGAGGCGTTGTGGAAGAGCTCCGCGGTCGCGCCCGTGCGGGCGGGGTGCTGGACCACGAGGACCGCCACGTCGTCGTCGTGCTCCGCCGTGACGCCCAGGGAACGGATGAGCCGGTCGCAGACCACCTGCGGCGATCCCTTGGCGCCGGACAGGGCCCGCTCCAGGGAGGCCACACCCTCGTCGATGTCCTCGCTGCGGCGCTCGACCAGACCGTCGGTGTAGAGGACGGCCGTGGAGCCGGGAGGCAGCGCGATCGTCGCCGAGGTGTGGATCCAGCCGCCGGTACCGCCCGTGCCGAGCGGCGGGCCGGTCGGTTCCTCGGTGCGGTGGACCGTGCCGTCCTCGTCGCACACGAGGATGGGCAGGTGCCCGGCGGAGGCGTAGACGAGATGGCCCTCGTTGGGGTCGTGGACGGCGTAGGCGCAGGTGGCGATCTGGCTGGCGTCGATCTCCGCCGCGAGCACGTCGAGGAGCTGGAGCACCTCGTGCGGCGGCAGGTCGAGGCGGGCGTAGGCGCGGACGGCGGTGCGCAGCTGGCCCATGACGGCGGCGGCCCGCACCCCACGACCCATCACGTCGCCGATGACGAGCGCGGTCCGGCCGGCGCCCAGGGTGATGACGTCGTACCAGTCGCCACCGACCGCCGCGTCCGTGCCGCCCGGCTGGTACGTGGCGGCGATGCGCAGGTCGTCGGGCTGTTCGAGGTCCTGCGGGAGCAGGGAACGCTGGAGGGTGACGGCCGTCTCGCGGTGGCGCCGTTCGCTGGCGCGGAGCCGCTGCGCGGCCTCGGCGTGATCGGTGACGTCGGTGGCGTAGACGAGGACGCCCGCCTCCCCGTCCGGTCCTTCGGGGTCGCCGGTCGCCAGGGGGGTGCAGGTCACCGTGTACGAGTTGCCGGCCAGGACCTTGCGGGACTTGACCGTGCGGGAGGTACCGCTGCGCAGGACCTGGTCCATGAGAGGCAGCAGGCTGAGCTCGGCGAGCTCCGGCATGGCTTCGGCGGCGGGTTCGCCGCAGGGACGTGGGCCGAAGGCCGACGTGTAGGCGGCGTTGACATAGGTGATGCGGTGCTCGGGGCCGTGCAGCAGCGCGACGGGGGCGGGGAGCCGGCCGAGGAGCTCACGGGCCGACAGTGCGTCCGGCGAGGGTCCCGGCGCGGAGGGCTCCGACGTGTCGTCCGGCGGCGTGGCGACGGCGTCCGGTTGTACGGACTCGGCGCGGGCGGCGGGTACGGAACTGTGGTCGTCCCGCGCGGCGGCTCGACGCTGCGTTCCGGGAAGGCGGGCGCTCCAGCGCGTGAAGTTCACGGAGATTCTGGCCTCGTGTGTCGGTCTGGTCCGCTCGGGCGAGCTGCTTCTTCTGGTGGTCCTGCTGGGCCGTGCCGGGGCCGGGCTCCCGGGAAGGCACAGCCGGGCTCCCGGTGCTGTCGATCGCCGCTGGTCGTCACTTTAGGTGACGGCCTGTCGGGTAACTCTGCGCAGGTGTGAGCCCACCTATGGTCACACGTCCAGTGTGACCGGCCGTACTGACAGTTGCCGTACGGCAGCCGGTCCACGGCCTGAACTCCAGTCGTTCCGGGGGCATGACGGAGTCCGGGGACCCGCGGGTCAGCCGGACGTGTCCGGTGGTCCGCCGTCCTTCGGCGGGGTGCCCTCGGGAGGCCCCGGGTGGGTGTGCCCCCGCGCTGCGAGGGCGAATTCGGCGCGCGGGTGTTCGAGCGAGCCGAGGGAGACGATCTCCCGTTTGAAGAGCCCGGCCAGGGTCCACTCGGCAAGGACACGCGCCTTCCGGTTGAACGTGGGTACGCGGCTGAGGTGGTAGACGCGGTGCATCAGCCAGGCCGGGTACCCCTTGAGCTTGCGCCCGTAGACGTGGGCGACGCCCTTGTGCAGGCCGAGCGAGGCGACGGAGCCGGCGTAGGAGTGCCGGTAGTCCTCGGTCGGCCGGCCGGTGAGCGTGGCCAGGATGTTGTCCGCGAGGACCTTGGCCTGGCGCACCGCGTGCTGGGCGTTCGGCGCGGTCTCCGTGCCCGGCTCGGACGCGGTGAGGTCAGGCACGGCCGCCGCGTCACCGGCGGCCCAGGCGTGCTCGGTGCCGTCGACGGCCAGCGTGGCGGTGCAGCGGATCCGGCCGCGTTCCGTGAGGGGCAGGTCGGTGGCGGCGAGGATCGGTGCGGGTTTGACGCCCGCGGTCCACACCAGGGTGCGGGTCGGGAAGCGTGAGCCGTCGCTGAGCACGGCGACCCGCCCTTCGCAGCTGTCCAGCCGGGTGTCGAGCCGTACGTCGATGTTGCGGCCCCGCAGTTCCCTGACGGCGTACCTGCCCATGGCCTCGCCGACCTCGGGCAGGATGCGCCCGGTCGCCTCGACCAGGATCCATCTCAGGTCCGCGGGCTTGATGTTGTGGTAGTACCGCGAGGTGTAGCGGGCCATGTCCTCGAGCTCCGCGAGCGCTTCCACCCCCGCGTACCCGCCGCCGACGAAGACGAAGGTCAGTGCCGCGTCGCGGATGGCGGGGTCCCGGGTGGCGGACGCGATGTCCATCTGCTCGATGACGTGGTTGCGGAGGCCGATGGCTTCCTCGACGGTCTTGAAACCGATGCCGAAGTCGGCGAGCCCGGGGACCGGCAGGGTGCGCGACACGGAGCCGGGCGCCAGGACGATCTCGTCGTACGGGATTTCGAGGACGCCGGTGCCGTCCTCGCCGGTGGCGAGCGTCGTGACCGTCACGGTGCGCCCGGCGTGGTCGACGCGCTCCGCCTGGCCGATGACGATCGTGCAGTTCTTCAGGACCCGGCGCAGCGGGACGACGACATGACGCGGCGAGATCGAACCTGCGGCGGCCTCGGGCAGGAACGGTTGGTACGTCATGTAGGGCTCGGGTGTGACCACCACGATCTCGGCCTCACCGCTTCTCAGTCTCTGCCGCAGCTTCCGCTGGAGACGCAGGGCGGTGTACATCCCGACGTAGCCGCCGCCTACGACGAGAATGCGCACGCTCGGCCGGGTGCCGGGGGGTGCTCCCCGGGAATCTGGTGCCTTCACCATCCCATGACGCAACGGAGTCCGGTGTTTGTCCACAGGCCCGGCAAATTGTGTGACCGCAGCTCTTCGCCCGCACGGCGGGTGACGGCGGTCTTCTGCTTGCGGAGCCGTGCAGGTCAGGTATGCCGTGAGGGCAGGGCCGCGGGGGTCGAATCGGGGTCCACCCGGTCCTTGCTCCGATCGGGGGGCGCTCCGTGCGGAACTACCCTCTTCTGAATTGAGCCGGGCTCAACTATGTTCGTATCCCGTCGGGGTGTGGGATTCGGACCAAGTCCACACAGCCGGCTGACACGGGTGGGGAAGTCTCCGGGGGGAGACGTCATAACCGGGGGATGTTATGCACATTCAGGAACTGCATGGGCCGAGCGCTGTCACCTCCTCTGGCGAGGACCGTGGACGGCTGAGCCCCATGGGTGCGGTCGGGACGGTCGCGGCAGCGGGAGCGGCGGGCGGCACGGTCCGCTCCGCGCCGCTCCGCGTGGACGCGCAGCGCAATCTCGAACACGTTCTGCGCGCCGCGCGTGAGGTGTTCGGCGAGCTGGGTTACGGCGCGCCGATGGAGGACGTGGCCCGCCGCGCACGGGTCGGCGTCGGTACGGTCTACCGGCGTTTCCCGAGCAAGGACGTGCTGGTGCGCCGGATAGCCGAGGAGGAGACCGCGCGGCTGACCGATCAGGCGCGCTCGGCCCTCGGCCAGGAGGACGAGCCGTGGTCGGCGCTCTCCCGTTTCCTGCGCACCTCGGTGGCGTCGGGCGCGGGGCGGCTGCTGCCGCCGCAGGTGCTGCGCGTCGGGGCGGAGCAGGAGGAGACGGCCGCCGCGGCGGGCTCCGGTGTCGCCGACGGCGAGACGCGTGTTCCGCAGCAGCGGCACGGGGCGGAAGCGACCGGTCTCAGGGTGGTCGGGCGGCAGGACGTCGGCGACGACAGGCTGGACGCCGGCCCGGGGTCGGTCGAGCTGCTGGAGGTCGTCGGCATGCTGGTGGACCGGGCCCGTGAGTCGGGTGAGCTGCGGGGCGACGTGACCGTGGCAGATGTGCTTCTGGTCATCGCCACCGCGGCACCCGCTCTGCCGGATCCCGCGCATCAGGCCGCCGCTTCGGCCCGGCTCCTGGACATCCTGCTGGAGGGTCTCCGCTCCCGCCCGGCGTGAGCCGCGGGACAGCGCCCCGCCGGGCTCGGCCCCCTCAGCTGAACATCCGGGCGGCCGGGGGCCGTTGCTTCTTCCCTGCCGGAGTGCTGTCACGCCCCCAGGGCGGGTGAAGACACTCCGGACGAGTGGTTGCCCGCGCTCGGGGTTCGTCGCGGGGTTGCTCTGTGGCACTCTTGCCCCGGTATTCGGGTCCGAGGGTGTATACGGGGGCTCCGCGATGAGCGGTGACGCGCAGCAGGAAGAGCCGACCGACGGTATCGCCGCCACGGGCAAGGGCGGCAGGACCGACGAGGGCGGCACCGTGCTGCCCGGACCCTGGCCTTCGGCGCCTTCCGACGACGGCGTACGGCCGGAGCCCGGCGCGGGGGCCGGTGCCGTGTACGCGGTCCCTCCGCAGCGCGAGGGCCGCGTGGGGTCTGCCGATCTCGGGCCGTCCGACGCGCAGTTGATCCAGGGCATGCGTGCGGGCGACGACCAGGCGTACGAGGAGCTCTTCCGGCGGCACTCGGGGGCGGTGCACCGCTATGCCCGTACCTGCTGCCGGGACGCGCACACCGCCGACGACCTGACGGCCGAGGTGTTCGCCCGGACCCTGCAGGCGGTGCGCGGCGGGAAGGGCCCGGAGGAAGCCGTCCGGGCCTACCTCATGACGGCTGTGCGGCACGTCGCCGCCGCGTGGACCAGGAGTGCGAAGCGGGAGCATCTGGTCGACGACTTCGCGGTGTTCGCCGCGCAGGCCACCCGTAACGCCGAGCTGTCCGAGGCCGACACCCTCGATCTCGGTGCCGATGTGCTGGCCATGCACGAGGCGGACCGGTCGATGGCCATGCAGGCGTTCCGCAGCCTGCCGGAACGCTGGCAGGCCGTGCTGTGGCACACCACCGTCGAGGAGGAGTCACCGAGCGAGGTCGCCCCGCTGTTCGGCCTGACGGCCAACGCCACGGCCGCACTGGCCGTCCGGGCCCGTGAAGGGCTCAAGCAGGCCTATCTGCAGGCCCATGTGAGCCAGTCGCTGACAGCGGGCGGCGACTGCGCGCAGTACGCCGACCGGCTCGGCGCGCATGCCCGGAGCGGCCTGCGGACCCGGGCCGAGCGCGGACTGCGTAAGCACCTGGACGAGTGTGCGAAGTGCAGGATCGCCGCCGGTGAGCTGGACCGTGTGAACGCCGGGATTCCCGCCCTGCTTCCGGTCGCCGTCATCGGCTGGTTCGCCGCCGGTTACGCGGTCAAGGCGGCCGGCGTCGTGGCGGGTGGCGCCGTGGGGGCCGCCGGCGCCGGCGCCGCCGCGGCGGCCACGGGAAGCACGTCCTCCGGAGGGGGTGCGGCAGGCGGTGCGGCCGCGGCCGAGGGGATCGGAGGTCCTCTGAAGGCAGGGATCGCCGCCGCGGTGGCCGTGGCGGCCGCCGCCGGGCTCGTGTGGGCCCTGGTCGGCGACGAGCGTCCCGCACCGGAGCAGAAGCCGGCGGCCAAGCCGCCGGTCGCCGCTCCCGCCGCTCCCACGCCCCCTCCCGAGCCGACCCCGAGCCCACGGCCGCCGGCCCCGCCCGCCTCGCCCGTGGCCGTGGCACCGCCCGCCCCGGAACCGACCCCGACCCCCACTCCCCCTCCTCCTCCCGCTCCGACGCCCACACCGCCTCCGCCGCCGGAGCCCGCACCGACTCCCACCCCGACGCCCTCGGCCCCGAAGGAGCCGCCGCCACCCGCGCCGGAGGTCTACCAGGTCAGCGAGTTGGCCTACTCCGTCGCCGGTGACCACACCGGACCCGAGATCATGCTCGGCCGGAGCAAGGGTGTGGTCTGGCAGCGCCAGGGGCTGTCGATCGCTTCCGAGACGTACGCCCACGGTGTGACCGTCCACTCCCGCTCGTCGGTCACCGTCCAGCTCAACCGGGCGTGCACCAGCTACGAGGCCATGGCCGGGGTCGACGACCTGACGATGGGGCTCGGCGCCGTGCGCTTCTCCGTGTTCGCGGGTGACGGGTCGCGGCTGTGGCAGTCCCCCGTGCTGCGGGGCGGCGAGCCCGCCGTACCGGTGAGTGTCGGCATCGAGGGCACCGAGACGATCCGGCTGGTCGTGGAGCCGTCGGACGGGGCCGGCGGGGCCGGCGGGGTCGCGCTGGCGGACTGGGCGGACTCGCGCATCAGCTGCCGCTGAGCTCCTCCGCTCAAGGGGCGACGGCCGGGCGGTCGCGGCGTCCTGAGCGGATCCGGACGAGAGGCCTACGCCTGCAGGGTCCGGCGGGCCGGGACGACACCGCCGGCCACCGCTCGCTGCCGCGGTGCCGCCGTGCCGGTCCAGCAGGTGCCCCGCCGTGTGACCAGGCGGCGGAGCCAGAGCTCCGTGGACGCCAGCTCGGCCAGACCGTCCAGCGGGAGCGGCTCCCCCTCGGCTGCGGCGCGCAGCGCCTTGCGTACGACCCGGGCCTCGATCAGGCCCGCGTCGGCGAGCAGCGGGGCGTCGAAGAGGGCGATCAGGTCCGGGAGGGCGGTCCGCAGGCCGATCCGTCCGGCGGCCGTCGACGTGGCCTGTGACGGGGTGCCCCAGCCCGGCGGCAGGTCGTGGATGCCGGCGCCCGCGAGCACCCTGCGCAGGATCGCGGCCCGGGCGCCCGGCTGGACGCGCAGTGACTCCGGGAGGGCGCGGGCCGCCCGTACGACCTGGTTGTCGAGGTAGGGGGCGTGCAGCCGCTGGCTGCGGATCTCCGCGGCCTGTTCCAGGATCCGCTGGTCGGCCGCGTGCCGGGCCAGTGCCGCGCGTGCCCTGGCCTCCCCGGGGCGCTGGACCGAGGCGGGCCTGATCGCCGCCTCCTGGAGGCGAACCGATACTTCCGCGAGCGCCTCCCCCGTGAGCCAGCGCGCGGCCGGCCCTGGCCGGGACCAGGCGAGTGCGGCGAGCGAGGCGTCGGCCGGGGTGTCGAGGCCATGGGTGACCCGATGCGCGTCGGGCAGCAGGGACGCCGCCGTTTCGAGCCCGGTGCGGTACGACGTACGGGCCAGACGGCGGGCGGCACGGTAGACGGCCAGCGGGACGAACAGGGAGTGCGCCGAGGGGCCTTCGGCCCTGGCGAGCGCGGCGACGGGCCGCAGGAGATGGCGTCTGCGGCGGTCCATGAGGAGGTCGGCCAGTCGGGCGGGGTGCGCGTCCAGGACCTGACGGGCACCGTGCCCGACGAAGTGGTCCGCGCTGCCCGCGGCCAGCCGGCGGCGGTGGCGTTCGGCGACGACGAGGGAGGGGGCGGGCTCGTCGGTGAGCGGGCCGTTCTCCAGCGACGCGTACGGCAGGGCCTCCTCGCCCGCCGCCACGACCACGTGGTGCAGGCGGGGGTTGGCCGCGATGATCCGGGCACGCTCCAGTTCGTCCTCGCGGCCCTGGGTGGAGAGGTCGTTGAACGTGACGGCCAGGAGCCGCTCGCCCGCCCCCGTGCCATGACCCAGGACGGTGCCCGGCAGCCCGGGCAGTCCTGAGGCCAGCAGGGCGAGTGTGGCGGAGGCACTGCCGCCGGAGAGGTCCGCGCCGATGCCGGGCACGGGCGCCCCACGGGCCGCACGGCGCTCGGCGGGCCCCATGCCGGGGACGGGGCCGGGGTCCGGCGGCAGGGTCTCCGGTGCGTGGCGCGGTGCCGTGAGCCGGGCGCGTACGGCTTCGACGAGCGCGTCCCGTACGCCTTCCACGGCGCTCACCGGGTCGGTCTGGGCGGCCGCCACGGCCAGCGAGGCCACCGCCTCGTAACCGGTGATCTCACGCGAGCCCTCCCGCAGGATCAGCGCGTGCCCGGGCGGGATCCGCTTCACCCCCGCGTACGGAGTGCCGTCGCCCAGCGCCTCCGGGGTCTCGGGGCAGGCCAGCAGCGCGGCGAGGTGGCCGATGTCCAGCTGCGCCTCGATGAGATCGGCGAGCGGCAGGGCGGCGGTGGCGTACGCGGTGCCGTTGGCCCAGGGTGTGTGGAAGACGGGCCGGGCTCCGGCGAGGTCTCCGGCGACGGTGACGCGGCGGCCGATCTGCGCGACGGCGGTGTAACTGCCGGGCCAGGCGGTCAGATGACGCAGCGCCCCGCCTCGGGCGGCCAGCAGCCCGACCCGGAGCTGTTCGTCGGTGGCCCCGCAGCAGCCGAGGACGGCGAGGCGGGTGGTGGGTGCCCCCTCGGGGGTCGCGATCGTGATGACGCGGATCTCGTCCGGGCGCCAGTCACCCACGGCCCAGAGCGGATCCGGGTCTCCCCAGAGGAGTTGGGAGCCCACCGGATGGACGGTGCGCCCGTCCCCGTGGTGGCCGACCGCCCCCACGGTGCCGAAGCTCGCGGCGATACTGCTCCACCCCACCAACCAACGCATCGCCGCCTCCACAGGCTGTGGACGAAACGACGGCCCAGGACACGGGGACGCCGTTGCGGGACATGCTGCCACGACAACGGCGCCCGGGAGGGGGTACGGGCGGCGCACACCGGATGCGCATGCGCCCCTGGCAAGAGCCTGGCCACGGCTCCTTGGATCATCCGCAACGGAACGCAGCCCTCCGGGAGTTGCGGGCACTCGCCCCGGAGGCGGCCCTCAGCCTCGGCCGGACCGAGGAACCGACGTGATCCGGCCATAGCCGGGCAACTTCGTGTCGCCCGACCCGACCGGCGCTATTCGGCCATTCTTCGCTCGCTGCGAAGCCGCGCGTTTCGCTCGCGCCGGCCCGTCGGAGCCGCTCCCGCGCGCCCCTCTCCCGGGGCTCCGGCATGCCTTCCGCCGGTCCTCGGCGGTGCCACCGAAGGGCCCGCCGAAGTGCGGCGGTGTGCGGGCCGGCGCATCCCCCCGGTGCGCCGGCCCGCACACCGCCTCCTCCGAACCCCGCTCGTGCGGCGCACAGTCCGGGAGGTGTTCGCCACCTCCCGGACCGGTTCGCCGCCCGCGGGGATGGGGCGGCGGTCTCCCCCAGCCCGCTGTGTCCAGTTCAGCGGGCCGACCCACGCAAGACCCATCGAAGCGCTTGCCCACCGGCCGGACCAGAGCGCACGGCCGGGCGCACGGCCACACATCAGGAGCACGGGCGCCCACCACTCTCCGGCGAGCACGGACAACATTCCCGCCATACGGAGGTCTGCCCCTTAACGGTGGGGATGCGGCGAACTACGCTGGGTGTACCGATGTTCTCGGCAGAGCGGCATATTCCACGGGGCTCAGCCAAATGCGTGTGCAGGCGGAGTGCCCGGGGCCGTACCTGGGGAGAACACGGTACGAATGCCGCGCGCCTGACGGTGACGCGGCTGCCGTCTGTGTGTCGAGGGGTGGCGCATGTCCAGGGAGCAACGCGGGCCGAACGAGAAGCTCGGCACGGTTCTCGCCCTCGCGGGAATCAGCAACGCCGGGCTCGCCCGGCGGGTCAACGACCTCGGAGCGCAGCGCGGTCTGACTCTTCGATACGACAAGACCTCGGTGGCCAGATGGGTCGCCAAGGGCATGGTGCCGCAGGGTGCGGCCCCCCATCTCATCGCGGCGGCGATAGGTGCCAAACTCGGCCGACCTGTCCCGCTGCACGAGATCGGGCTCGCCGACGCCGATCCGGCGCCCGAGGTCGGTCTGGCCTTCCCCCGCGACGTGGGTGAGGCCGTCCGGTCGGCGACGGATCTCTACCGGCTGGACCTGGCGGGCCGCCGGGGCGGCGGCGGCATCTGGCAGTCGCTGGCGGGTTCCTTCGCGGTGAGCGCCTACGCGACCCCCGCGTCCCGATGGCTCATAACCCCGGCCGATCCGTCGGTCGCGCGGGATCCGACTGCCGCCCAGGCGGCGATGCTCGGCACGGAGGGCGCACCCGGCGCGCAGGGCGGGGTGCCCGTCCAGCCCGGCCCGGACACCGCGGGCGCCGTCGACGGTCCGCTGCTGCGCGTCGGGCACAACGACGTGGCCAAGCTGCGCGAGGCCGCCCAGGACGCACGCCGGTGGGACTCCAAGTACGGCGGCGGTGACTGGCGGTCCTCGATGGTCCCGGAGTGCTTACGGGTCGACGCCGCACCGCTCCTGCTGGGCTCGTACAGCGACGAGGTGGGCCGGGCCCTGTTCGGCGCCTCCGCCGAGCTCACCAGGCTGGCCGGGTGGATGGCCTTCGACACCGGCCAGCAGGAGGCCGCCCAGCGCTACTACATCCAGGCGCTGCGCCTGGCGCGTGCCGCCGCCGACGTGCCGCTCGGCGGTTACGTCCTGGCATCGATGTCGCTCCAGGCGACCTACCGGGGCTTCGCCGACGAGGGTGTGGACCTGGCGCAGGCCGCGGTCGAACGCAATCGTGGGCTCGCCACCGCACGGACCATGAGCTTCTTCCGGCTCGTGGAGGCGCGCGCCCACGCCAAGGCCGGCGACGCACCGGCCGCGGGGGCCGCCCTCAGGGCCGCCGAGAGCTGGCTGGAGCGCTCCCGGACCGGTGACTCCGACCCGTCGTGGCTCGGGTTCTACTCCTACGACAGATTCGCCGCCGACGCCGCCGAGTGCTACCGCGACCTCAAAGCGCCCCGCCAGGTGCGGCGCTTCACCGAGCAGGCCCTGTCGAAACCCACCGACGAGTTCGTCCGCTCCCACGGGCTGCGGCTCGTCGTGTCCGCGGTCGCCGAGCTGGAGTCGGGCAACCTCGACGCGGCCTGCGCGGCGGGCACGCGCGCGGTGGAGGTGGCGGGGCGCATCTCCTCGGCGCGCACCACCGAGTACGTACGCGACCTGCTGCACCGCCTGGAGCCGTACGGGGACGAGCCCCGTGTGGCCGAGCTGAGGGAGCGCGCGCGTCCGCTTCTGGTCGCCCCGGTCTGACCCGGACGGCGGGACTTCGGGGCCGACGGGGCCGCGGTCGGGGCAGTCCACCACCGGTACGCCCCGATTTCGCCCGATCCAGGTGCGGAGCTCCTCGCCACGCACCCGCCTTCCCTGGTTTGAGCCCGTTGTCAGTGGGTCAGTGCACTATCGGGGTTGGGAGGTGGCGTGATGATGACGCACGCGGCGTACGACTGCGATGTGCTGGTGATCGGTGGCGGAATCGTCGGTCTGTCGACCGCGTACGCGCTCACGCGCACCGCGCCCGGCACCCGGGTCACGGTGCTGGAGAAGGAATGGGGCCCGGCCCGGCACCAGACCGGGCGCAACAGCGGAGTGATCCACAGCGGCATCTACTACGCGCCGGGTTCGCTCAAGGCGCGCTACGCGGTGCGGGGCGCCGCCGAGCTCGTGGACTTCTGCGCGGAGCACGGCATCGCCCACGAGGTCACGGGCAAGCTGATCGTCGCGACCGGCCGTGACGAGCTGCCCCGGCTGCACGCCCTGGTGCAGCGCGGCCGGGCGCACGGCCTGCCGGTGCGGGAGCTCGGCCCCGCACAGATCGCGGAGTACGAGCCACGGGTGCGCGGCCTCGCCGCGATCCGGGTCGGGACGACGGGGGTGTGCGACTTCACCGCGGTGGCCGTGCGGTTCGCCACCGAGGTGTGCGCCTCGGGCGGGCAGATCCGTTACGGCGCGGAGGTCGTCGCCGTCGACCGGCGCCCGTGGGGTGTAGCGGTGCGCACGGCCGACGGCCAGGTCGTCAGGGCCCGTGTGCTGGTCAACTGCGCGGGGCTGCACAGCGACCGGGTGGCGCGGCTCGCGGGCGACGAGCCGGGCGCGCGCATCGTGCCGTTCCGCGGGGAGTACTACGAGCTGGCCAGGCCGGAGCTGGTGCGCGGACTCGTCTATCCCGTGCCGGACCCCGCGTTCCCCTTCCTCGGTGTGCATCTGACCCGGGGCGTCGACGGCACGGTCCACGTCGGTCCGAACGCCGTGCCGGCGCTGGCCCGCGAGGGGTACGACCGGACGGTCGTCCACCCGCGCGAGCTTGCGTCCACCCTGGCCTGGCCCGGTTCCTGGCGGATCGCCCGGCGGCACTGGCGGTACGGGATGGGCGAGGTGCACAGATCGCTGTCGAAGACCGCGTTCACCCGCGCCGTGCAGCGGCTTCTGCCAGAGGTGACGGAGGCAGATCTGCGGCCTTCCCCCGCCGGTGTCAGGGCCCAGGCGGTCCTGCGGAACGGCACCCTGGTCGACGACTTCCTGATCAGGGACGCCCCGCACACCGTGCACGTGCTGAACGCCCCGTCCCCCGCGGCCACCGCCTCCCTGCCCATCGGGAGGGAGGTGGCACGCCGGGCCCTGCTGCGGGCCGGGGCGACGGGCTGGACGCCTCCCGCCGTAGAATCGGGTCATTGTGTCTGAGCCTGTGAACCCCACCCCAGAGACTCCCGGCCTCGCCCCGGAGACGCCCGGCACCCCGGACGCGGACGACGCGGCGGCGAGGCGCGCCGCCTCCTTCGAACGCCAGCGCAGGCTGCGCCAGGAGCCCCGCTTCCCCGGCGGTCCGGCCGCCGACCCGGCGGGCTCGCACCACGAGCGCCGGATCCGCAGCTTCCAGCCGCGCCGCAGCCGGGTGACCACCGGCCAGGAGGACGCCCTCCAGCGGCTGTGGCCCACCTGGGGGCTCGACATCGACGGCCGCAGCGTCCTCGATCTCCCCACCCTGTTCGACGGCCTCCCGGTGGTCCTGGAGATCGGCTTCGGCATGGGCGAGGCGACGGCGCAGATGGCGGCCGACGACCCGACCACCGGGATCCTGGCCGTCGACGTGCACACCCCCGGCCAGGGCAATCTGCTGGGCCTCGCGGAACGGGCGGGGGTGTCCAACGTCCGTGTCGCCAACGGCGACGCGATCATCCTGCTCCGCGAGATGCTGGAGCCGGCCGCCCTGGACGGCCTCCGGGTCTTCTTCCCCGACCCCTGGCCCAAGAAGCGGCACCACAAGCGCCGGCTGATCCAGCCGGAGTTCCTCGACCTGGTGGCGCAGCGGCTGCGGCCCGGCGCCGTCGTCCACTGCGCGACGGACTGGGAGCCGTACGCCGAGCAGATGCTGGACGTCCTCACCGCGCACCCCCTGTACGAGAACACCCAGGCGGACGGCGGCTACGCGCCCCGGCCCGCGTTCCGGCCGCTGACCCGCTTCGAGGGCCAGGGTCTGGACAAGGGCCACGTCGTCCACGACGTACTGTTCACCCGCCGCTGATCAGCCATCACCGGCCCGGTCCCGCGCCCGCGGCATGGCCAGGTGTCAGTGGCCCTGGTTAGGGTCGTCAGGTGTCCGAGGGGTCCGCGCAGCACCAGCAGCCGGCCGTCCCGGTTCTCGAGGAGCAGCGGCTCGACGAGTTCCTGGGCGCCGTCCCGGAGCGAGGCCATTGGCGTTACCGGCCCCGCATCGTCGGCATGGTCTGGCGCAGCAGGGCGTTCCGCGTCGGCGCGGTGATCACGGTGCTCTCGCTCTGCGGTCTGGTGATCCTGGCCCTGGTGCGCCGGCAGACGGGGACCGAGGGCTTCCTGGTGGGGCTGGGCCTGGCCGTGCTGCCCGTGCCGCTGCTGATGGCCGCGTTCCGGTGGCTCGACCGGGTCGAGCCGGGCCCGTGGCGGAATCTGCTGTTCGCCTTCTCCTGGGGCGCGTGCGCCGCCGCGCTCGTGGCGATCATCGCGAACTCCTTCGCGACCCGGTGGATAGCGACGGCCACCGCGGATCCGGCGAGCGCCGACACCCTCGGGGCCACCGTCGTCGCCCCGGTCGTCGAGGAGATCGCGAAAGCCGTCGCGGTCCTGCTGATCTTCCTCTTCCGCAGACGGCAGTTCGGCGGGATCGTCGACGGCATCGTGGTCGCCGGATTCACCGCGACCGGCTTCGCCTTCACCGAGAACATCCTCTACCTGGGCAACGCCTTCGGCGAGGACCAGCAGCTCGGGACCACGGGCTTCGCCTCCGTGACGGTGGGGACGTTCTTCGTCCGGGTGGTGATGTCGCCGTTCGCGCACCCCCTGTTCACGGTGCTCTCCGGCATCGGCTTCGGCCTCGCGGCGCTCGGCGGCGCACGCCACCGGGTGCGCCGGATCGTCCTGCCGCTGCTCGGACTCGTCCTCGCCATGGGCATGCACGCCCTGTGGAACGGCTCGTCGTCCTTCGGCCCGTACGGCTTCTACGCGGTGTACGGCGCGTTCATGGTGCCGGCCTTCGGTCTGGTGACCTGGCTGGCCGTCTGGGCGCGCCGGCGGGAGCTGCGCACGCTCTCCACCGAACTGCCGGTGTACGCGGCGGCGGGCTGGCTGGGCTCCGCGGAGCCGCTCGCACTGGCCTCGATGCGGGCACGGGGCGTGGCCCGGGACATGGCCAGGTACTGGAACGGCCACCCGGACCGCGCCCGGGGCCGGGCCGCGGCCCGTGCCGTCGCGGAGTACGAGTCGTTCGCGACTTCGCTGGCCATGCTGCGCCGGAGGGCACGTCACGACGGGGCGGGGGACGACTTCGCCGTACGCGAGCAGGAGTTGCTGCACCACCTCTGGCAGCGCCGGGACATCGCGGGTCCGGCCCTGATGTACGCGGCCCACGCGACGGGCCGGCTGCGGGCCCACCGGCCGCCAGGCCCGCCGCAGTTCCCCCGGCAGTTCGCCCACGGCGGGCCGCCTCCGGGGCATCTCCTCGCCCCGCACCGGCACTACGGCGGCCACAACCCGTACCGGGAGGACGGAGGGCACCGCGTACCGCCCGGTTAGAGGGTCAGGCTGACGCCTCGGTCAGCTCCGTCACCTGCTGCTCGGTCAGCCGCAGCTCGCCGACCGCGACCAGCGCCGGCAGCTGTCCGACCGTACGCGCGGAGGCGATCGGTGCGGTCACGGTCGGCCGGGCGGCCAGCCAGGCGAGGGCGACCGTGGCGATCTCGGCGTCGTGTTCCTGGGCGATCCTGTCGAGCGCCGCGAGCACCTTGCGTCCGCGCTCGGTCTCCAGGTGCTTGCCCGCGCCTTCGGCGCGTGCGCTCTCGACGGCCGCCCCCGGACGGTACTTGCCGGTGAGGAAGCCCGCGGCGAGTGCGAAGTACGGGACCGCGGCGAGGCCGGCCCCGGCCGCCGTGTCCTGGAGCGCGCCCTCGTAGGTGTCGCGCGAGACAAGGTTGTAGTGCGGCTGCAGGGCCACGTACCGGGCGAGGCCCTCGCGCTCGGAGAAGTCCAGCGAGGCCTGGAGCCGCTCGGGGCTGATGTTGGAGGCGGCGATCTCCCGCACCGTGCCGGCCTTCACCAGCTGGTCGAGGGCGGTGATGATCTCCTCGACGGGGACGCTCTCGTCGTCGAAGTGCGTGTAGTAGAGGTCGATGTGGTCGGTGCCGAGCCGGCGCAGCGACGCCTCGGCCGCCTGCTTCACGGTGGTGGGCGAGAGCCCCTTGTACGCGGGGTGTGCGCCGACCTTGGTGGCGATGACGACGTCGTCGCGGCGGGAGCGGGCCGCCAGCCACCTGCCGATCAGGGTCTCCGACTCACCGCCCTCGTTGCCCGGGGCCCAGGCCGAGTAGGAGTCGGCGGTGTCGATGAAGTTGCCGCCCGCCGCCACGTAGGCGTCGAGGACGGCGAAGGTTTGCTCCTCGTCGGCCGTCCAGCCGAAGACGTTGCCGCCGAGGGCGAGGGGGAAGACCTTGAGGCTCGACGAACCGAGCGGGCGCAGAGACGTCATGCCCATGGACAACCGGTCGGCTCAGGCAACTATTCCGACCGGCTGGGCGGCTCCAGGGGACGACGCCCCGGGCGCTCACCGGCCCCGGACAGGCCGGCGGCCCTGACGTCGGGGGGTCGTGCGTCAGGGCCGCCGGGGTCACGAGGGCTCAGATCGTGAGGCCCTTGCCGCGCAGCCAGCTCATCGGGTCGATGCCCGAGCCGTCCGCGGTGTGGATCTCCAGGTGCAGGTGCGCGCCGGTCACGTTGCCGGTCGCACCGACGCGGCCGATGGTCTCGCCGGTGGTGACCCGCTGACCGGCGGACACGTCCATCGACGACTGGTGGCAGTACCAGACCTCGGTGCCGTCGTCGAGTTCCAGGACCGTGCGGTAGCCGTACGAGCCGGACCAGCCGGCCGACTTCACCGTGCCGCTGTGGACGGCCTTGACCGGGGTGCCCGTCGGAGCCGCGAAGTCCAGCCCGGTGTGGTGGCCCGAGGACCACATCGAACCGGACTGGCCGAAGGTGGAGCTGATGTAGTACGAGGAGGTCGGGACGGCGTAGCTCGCGGCGAGCTTGGCGAGGCGCTCGGCCTCCGCCTTCTTCTTCGCCGCTTCTTCCGCCGCCTTCTTCTTCGCTGCCGCCTCGGCCTCGGCGTCGCTCTGCTGCTGCGCCGCCTGGGCCGCGGCCGCCTCGATCGCCGCCTGCTCCTCCGCGGCCTTGGCCTGGGCGTCGGCTCCGGCCTGCTGCTGCTCGGCCTGCTGGAGGATGCGGGCGCGCAGCGCCTCGCCGGCGTCGGTGGTGCCCTGCTCGGCCTCGGCGGCGGTGATGCCGGCGGTGGTGAGCGGGGAGGACGCGGCGACGGTCTCGTGGTCCGAGTCGGAATCGTCGGACATGAACGCACCGACGCCGGGCAGGGACTTGGCGTCGGGGAGATTGTCCGCGATGGAATCGGGAAGAGAGATGGAGACCGGCGGCTTGCTCTGGGCGGTGGCCATGCCACCCGCTCCGACGGCCGCTATGACACCGACGCCGAGGACGGTGGAGCTACGGGCGAGACCGCGCTGCTTGGCCACGCGGTGCCGGCCGCGTACGGGACGGATGGACTCCTCGGTGGGGTTCCATTCCTCCCAAGTCCTGCCCTCATCACCGAGACTTCCGGTCCTGAAGGATGACGGTGCCTCGGGGGCAGGCTGATTGGACGCCACGTGGGCGCACTCCTTTCCTTCCTTCTCGCCTACCGGGTTAGCTGACGGGTTCGGAGCAGGAAGGTCTCCTACGGGCCCCTTCGTCTCTCGCGAGACACAGGTGTCCGATTCACCCCATGTAGGTGGTTCCCCGGTTCCCTTGCGGAATTCGGCGCTGCGCACGGTGCCGCCTCTTGCGACGACAGGTACAACCGCGCTGCGTTATCGAACGTTAATAGACACCCGGGTCCGATTCCAAGCTGTTCCGGCAGATCATTCCCCGCTCCGGCGTGGACTTTCAGGGGTCAACCGGGCGCAAACGGGCCACTTGAGTGCCCCTCACCCACACGCCAGTTTCTGACGGTGCGTCAAATGTTATGCGGAGCGGGGTCCTTCGACTACCGACTGTCGCGACCGGTCATTCACTGTCCCGCCGCACGATCTTCACGGTCGTCCGCCGCTCCTGCTGCCCCCGCGCGGGACGCCCGACCGCGAGGAGCGCCAGGTCGTCCGTCGACCGGCCGCCGGTGTGCAGCCGTACGTCGTCGGTGAGAGCGGACAGCAGCTCCTCGGGCCCCGGGAAGAGTCGGCCACGCAGCCGGGCCGCCGGGTCGTAGAAGACACCGTGCGCGTCCCGCGCCTCGGACAGCCCGTCCGTGAACGCCAGGAACATCGCACCGGCCGGCAGCGTCCACTCGTCCGACCGGTCCGGCCACACACCCAGCCCCATCCCGAGCGGCAGCGCGGGCACGGTCGGCGACAGCACGTCCAGCGCCCCGTCCGCGTGCAGCACGAGCGGTTCGGGGTGACCGCGGTTGACCACCCGCACCGTGTCCGAACCGGTCGGGATCTCCGCGAGGACTGCGGTCACGAACCCCTCCACGGTGTCGAATCCGCCCCGCCGCGAGCCCTCACGGGCCAGCGCCCGCTCCAGCCGCTGGACCACGCCCTCCAGCGACAGCTCCTGTTCCGCGGCCTCCCGGAACGCCCCGATCACGACGGCCACGGCCGCCACGGCGTCCAGCCCCTTGCCCCGTACGTCACCGAGGACCAGGCGCACGCCGTACGGAGTGTCGGCGACGGCGTACAGGTCGCCGCCCACGAACTCGTCCGCCTGCGCCGCCTCGTACCTCGCGGCGACCTGCAGCCCGCCGATCCGGTCCTCGGGCGTCGGCAGCACCGCGCGCATCGCCGTCTCCGCGATGACCCGGGCCGAGGCCAGCTGCTCGTTCCCGCGGCGTACGACGCGGTTGATGACGAGCGAGAGCGCCGCGACGGTGCACAGGGTGAGGAGGTCGGTGAGCGGCACGACCGCGGCGAGCATGCCGTCCGAGATCCGGATGGCGAGCAGGACGAGGATCGAGGCCACACCGACCCGCACCGTGCCGGCCAGTGAGTAGAACGGGGCGGCGATCAGCGGAGCGGCCGCGAAGAGCGGCACGGCGGTGACCTCCGTCGGCGTCAGGAGGTCGAAGACCACCCCGGCGCAGATCATCAGCGCGGGCAGCGCGCGCACGGGCCGCCGGGAACGGACGTTCCCGGCCGCGCCCCCTCGCCGTCCGTCCCGCTTCCCCACCTGTGCACTCCTACCCGGTCCACCCACGGCTGCGGACGGTACCGCGCCCCACCCAGGCTGGCCGGAGCCGCGCCGAGCGGCGACCCGTCATCGGCCAAAGGGAGGAGTGCGCCGGAGCTCCGCCCTTCCGGGGCCAGTCGGAGAGCCGGTGCCGCGCGTAGATCGTCAGTGCATCCCGTACGGAGACGGCGGTCCCGTCTCCGTGCCGATCGTAGTTCCTTCCGCAGCGCGGATCGGGCGATGTCACATCGCGCCGACGCCGGCCCATACGAACGGGTCACACGACAGAGGCCCGGATCCTCGAAAGGATCCGGGCCTCTGTCTTCTAGTAGCGGGGACAGGATTTGAACCTGCGACCTCTGGGTTATGAGCCCAGCGAGCTACCGAGCTGCTCCACCCCGCGCCGTTGTGATTGCAACTCTACGGCATCCGGGAGGGTGCTCCGACCAATTACGACGGCCACCCCCGCCCACTCCCCCGGCGGGCGCCCCCACCGCCCCTGGGCGATGTACCAACAGGGCTCGCAGAAAGCAGAGTTGACGGGCTCGGTGACGTAGCAGCAGCCTTTCCCGCACTCCGGTCTCGCGTACCGCCTGTCTGGAAGGCCGGGATGCCCCGGGGGCGCGGCGTTCCGCGATTGCGCGGTACGGGGAGCGGCGCGACGCTGGAGGGGCAAGCCTTTCGGTGTTCGGTCCCGCCCGCACGGCATCCTCCGGGTGCCGGTGCCGGACCAGCAGCCTCACCCGATGCGACGGCGGCAGGGGAGGCCGGGCGCACGCGCGTCAGGAGACGGTCATGGACGGCGCCCTGCTCGACACGATGAGGACCTCTCTGCGCGGGCCGGTCATCGGCCCGGACGACCAGGAGTACGACCGGGCCCGCACGGTCTACAACGCCATGATCGACAAACGGCCGGCAGCCGTGGTCGAGTGCCGCGACACAGCGGACGTCATGGCAGCCGTGGGCTTCGTCCGCGAGCACGGCCTGGACCTGGCCGTCAGGGGCGGCGGGCACAGCGGCCCCGGTCTCGGCCTCTGTGACGACGCCGTCACGATCGACCTGTCACCCATGCGCGGCGTGCGGGTCGACCCGGCCACCCAGACCGTCCAGGCCGACGGCGGGGCGACGCTGGGTGATCTCGACCACGCGACCCACGCGTTCGGCCTCGCCACCCCGGCGGGGATCATGTCCACGACCGGCATCGGCGGGCTCACCCTCGGTGGCGGCCATGGCTATCTCACCCGTAAGTACGGCCTCTCGGCGGACAACCTGGTCTCCGCGGACGTGGTGCTGGCCGACGGCAGCTTCGTCGCCACGAACCCGAGCGAGCACCCCGACCTCTTCTGGGCGCTGCGCGGCGGTGGCGGGAACTTCGGCATCGTCACGTCGTTCGACTTCGAGCTGCACCCGGTGGACACGGTGGGGGTCGCCATCACCGTGTGGCCCCTGGAGCTCTTCCACGACGTCATGCGGTGGTACCGCGACTTCCTGCCGCAGGCACCGGACGATCTGTACGGCTTCTTCGCCTCGCTGACCGTCCCGCCAGGCCCGCCCTTCCCCGAGGAGATCCACGGGCGGAAGATGTGCGGCGTCGTCTGGTCCTCGACCGCGGACCCCGAAGCCCTGGGCGACACCCTCGCCGCGGTGAACGAGCCGGGGCCGCCCGCGTTCCACTTCACGACGCCGATGCCCTACCCGGCCCTGCAGTCCATGTTCGACGCACTGCTGCCGACCGGTCTCCAGTGGTACTGGCGCGGCGCCTTCTTCGACCGGATCACGGACGACGCCGTCGACGTGCATGCCTCCTTCGCGGAGAAGCTCCCCACCGACCTGTCGACCATGCACCTCTATCCGGTCGACGGTGCAGCCGGCCGGGTCGGCCCCGACGACACCGCCTGGGCCTACCGCGACGCCCTCTGGTCGGGCGTCATCGCCGGCATCGACCCGGACCCGTCCAACGCGACGGCACTGCGGGAGTGGGCCGTGGCCTACCGGGAGGCGCTGGACCCCCACTCCATGGGCGGCGGCTACGTGAACTTCCTCGGCACCGGCGAGTCCCACGACCGGGTCCGGGCCACCTATCGGGGCCACTACGACCGGCTGGCGGAGGCCAAGCGGGTCTACGACCCGCACAACCTCTTCCACGCAAACCAGAACATCGAGCCCGCGCCACCGCACTGACCGTCACGCCGAGGTCGCAATACCGAGGGAAAGCCGTGCCGGGAGGGTTACAGTCTGCATGCACCGCATGATGATTCCGGACGCCCCCGGAGCGGAGCGGCACCGGTGGCGGGAGTTCGCAGCCCCACCGGTCGCGACCGGTCCGCGATCACCGCAGCGACTCGGTCACGGGCTCTCACCGCACACCTACGTACAGGACACCCGAGATGACCGACATGCCTGCCCGCACGACCCAGCGGCACTCCGACAGCAGCGCCGGGACCGCGACCGCCGATGCGAACTCCGCGGCCCCGCTGCCCACACCGCAGTACGCGAACCTGTTCATCGAGCCCGATCTGCCGCCGGTCACGGACGAACCCGAATGACCGATCGGGCCGCCGTGGCCATCCCCTGGTGATCCCGCCCCTGGTGACCCGGCCCAGTGACCGGTCCGGCCGCACGGTCGTTGGGAGACCATGCGCATCCGTATCGGCGTGGTCGTCCTCGCAGTGGTCCTGCTGATCGCCGCGTTCATTTCGAGCATCCCGTCCGAGGCCGAGACCGAGGCGGCCTGCCGGAAGGCCCTCGACAACACGTCGACGTGGACCAACCGGCCGGACATCTGCCTGGACGTGTCCGCGGAGACCTACCGGACGTTCCTCCTGATGTACGAACTGCGGGAAGAGGGCCTGGACTGACCCGCGCGGCCGGCTCAGCCCTGCTGCTCCTTCCATTCCGCCTGGGCCTCGTCGAGGTCCTCGGCGAGCGTGTCCAGGAAGTCCTTGGCGCTGGTCCTGCCGAGCAGCACCTTCTGGAAGCCCGACTCGCTGTCGGCCTTCGACAGGTTGTTCCAGTCCGGCAGGTAGTAGGGCAGCTGGACGATCTTGGTGTCGCCGGAGAACAGCGCCTCGGCGCCGAGCCGGGTGGTCTCGGCCTTGTCGAGCCACGGGTCCCCGGCGGCCTCCTTGTTGGCAGGGATCAGGCCCGCGGACTCGCTGAACTTGGAGTTCGAGGCGTGCGACGCGGCGAACTCGATGAACTTCCAGGCAGCCGCCTTGTTCTCGGACGACTTGAGCAGCCCGAGGCCGGAGACCGGGTTGGAGACCATCACCCTGCTGCCGTCGGCCAGTTCGGGCTGCGGGATGCCGCGGAACTTCTCGACGCCCAACGAGCTCACGTGGTCCTGGTACGAGCCCAGGTTGTGGTTGAGCATGGCGATGCTGCCGGAGTCGAACTGGGCGACCATCTTCGTGAAGTCGTTGTTGAGATCGGCCTCCGGGGTGGCCTTCTTGTACAGGCCGGCGTACTTCTCCAGCGCCGCGACGTTCTTCGGGTCGTTGACCGTGGTCCTCGTCCCGGAGTCGTCCCAGAAGGAGTCGATGCCCGACTGCCCGTACATCACGTCCAGCGCCTGGGCGATGGAGCCCGGACCGCCGCGGATGGTGTAGCCGAACTGGTTCTTCTTCTTGTCCGTCAGCTTCGCCGCGGCCGCGTAGAACTCGTCCCAGGTGTCGGGCTCGCCCAGCCCGGCCTTCTCGAACAGGTCGGTGCGGTAGTACAGGACGCCGTTGGTGGCGGAGATCGGCACCGTGTACAGCTCGTCCCGGCCGGCCGCGCTCCGCAGGTTCTCGATCATCGCCTCGTTGAGCCTGCCCTTGAGGGAGCTCCCCTCGATCCGGTCGTCCAGCGGCTCCAGCGCGTCCTGAGCGGTGATCCCGGCGACCATCGCGGCACCCACACCGCCGACGTCCGGCAGCCCGCCGCCCTGGATGGCGGTGTCGTACTTGGACTGGGCCTCGGTGGAGGCGATGCCCACGTACTGCACGTCGATGTCCGGGTTGGCTTTCTCGAAGTCGGCGATGATCTCCTTCCAGATCGCCGTGCGGACACCGCCGTTCTCGTCCCAGAACACGATTTTCCCGGTGCCCGAGCCCTCGGCTCCCCCGGCGCCCGCCATACCGCTGCCGTCGTCACCGCAGGCGGTGACGGTGAGGGCCAGGGCGGAGACCAGGGATATCGCGGCGGCGAGACGGGTGTGACGAGGCTTGATCATGGTCGGCTCTCTTCTCTGAGTGCTCACCTGCGCGGCGTTGGCCAACGGGCCGCCGCAGCGTGAAGCCGTGGGGGATGGGGCGCTCGGCTCTCATATCGCGTCTCATATATGACATACGAAGGGCGACGCGAAGAACGTAAATTCGCCACTCACCCGCGGTCAATGCCCGTGCAGCGGAAAGTTCCCCCGCCACCCCGGAGGCCCCTCGGGCGCGAACGGAAATGGCATGAGCCACACTCGTTGCCTCATACACACAATGTGGTCTATGCACATTGCGATGAACATACGATGACGTCAGCACGCACGACGGCACGGCGACCGGCACGCACGACGGCACGACGACACACCGGCCTCGCCCGGCAGGAAGCAGGAGGTGCCCACGCATGAACAGGGCAACGCACGAGGTCGAGTACGAGCAGATGCTGCTCAGCCGTCACGGCCTGCTGAACCAGAGAAAGGGACGCCGCAAGGACGGCCTCCTGGAACGCAGCGCGTACATCCTGCTCAGCCGCATCCGCGTACAGGGGCCGATGTCCGTCGGCGAGCTCAGCGAAGCCTTCGACCTCGACGTCTCCACGCTCAACCGGCAGACCGCCGCGGTCATGCGCGCCGGTTTCGTGGAGCGGATCCCCGACCCGGACGGGGGCATGGCCCGCAAGTTCCGCATCACCGAGGAGGGCGCGAAGACCCTCGACGCGGAACGCGAGGGCATGATCAGCTCCCTGGAACGTGTCATGGCCGACTGGTCCGAGGAGGACATCTCCGCCTTCGCCGGCTATCTGCGTCGCTTCAACTCCGACATCGAACGCCTCGGCGGCCGCCACTGGCCGCGGCCCTGACGTCCGCCGCCGTCAGGAAACCCGGTCGACGGCGACAGCCGAATCACAGGCAGGGGTACGGACATCAAGTTCACCGGGCGGGCGGCCGGGGCGTCGAGCCCTGATCACGGACCGAGGCCGATACAGGGCGGCTTCTGTCCTGTATCCCTCCTAGCCTGCGACGTGCACGGGGCACAGCACGGACCGGCCCCGCACAGGCCAGGGAGAACACCATGAACTTCGTCTCGATCCGCATCATCACCGGTGACGTCGCGCGCCTCGTCACGTTCTACGAACAAGTCACCGGGGTACGGGCGACGTGGGCCACCGAGGACTTCGCCGAACTCAGGACCCCCGCCGCGACCCTCGCGATCGCCGGCACCCGCACCGTCCCGCTGTTCGCCCCGGGCTCCGCCCGCCCGGCGGCCAACGACAGCGTGATCACGGAGTTCCTCGTCGACGACGTGGACCAGGTGCACCGGAACCTGACGGCGACCGTCACCGACTTCGTGACCGAGCCGACCACGATGCCCTGGGGCAACCGATCCCTGCTGTTCCGCGACCCGGACGGCAACCTCGTCAACTTCTTCACGCCCGTCACCCCGGCGGCCGCCGAGAAGTTCGCACGCTGAGACGGGGCACGGTCACTCACACACGCCTGTCACCCACCCCACCCGCCGCGACCTCCACATGATGGGCGGCCCTGAGCAGATCAAGGGTATGGATACCGCCCGTCCCGTCGCCGGGGAAAACGTCGGGACCCCCGCTGACCAGGTCAACGGGGGTCCCTCGGGTGACGCTACCGGTAGGCCGTGTGGGACTCGAACCCACAACCAACGGATTAAAAGTCCGCTGCTCTGACCAATTGAGCTAACGGCCCGGGATGGATCACCCCCCGAGCATAGCTGCCCCGGGCCCGGCAGCCGATCGGGTATCGGGTGCCGGGCCCTGTCGGGCCCCGGGCCGGCCGGTCAGGCCGGGGCCCGGTCCGTGCTCGTGCGTTTGTGATCCGAGGTGGGCGGCTTGAGGAACCAGTGGCGCGCGGAGACCACCCACCAGATCGCGGCGAAGCCGAGCACCACCAGGACGGCCAGGGGTGCGTAGTTGAAGCTCTCCCAGGTGACCGGGGACACCTGGGGCAGCATGAAGAGCACCGTGATCACCGCGACCCAGGTCACCGCCACGATGCCGATGGGCCGGGACCACCGGCCGAGGTGCCAGGGGCCCCGGACGAAGTCGTCGCCCCGGAGCAGGCGGAGCAGCGTGGGGATGACGTAGGCGATGTAGAGGCCGATGACCGCGATGGACGTCACGGCGGCGTACGCGGTGACGTTGATGAGGTACGGGAGGCCGAGGGCCAGCGCGCCGAGTGCGGCCAGCCAGACCGCCGCGACGGGTGTGCGGGTGCGGGGGCTGACCGTGTGCCAGACGCGGGAGAAGGGCAGCGCTCCGTCGCGCGAGAACGCGTAGATCATGCGGCTGTTCGCGGTCACCGAGGCCATTCCGCAGAACAGCTGCGCACCGATCACGACGAGCAGCAGGAGCTTGCCCGTGGTCGCCCCCAGGGCGTCCAGGAGGATCTGGGCGGGCGGGGCACCGGTCGGGGAGTTCAGGGCGCCGTCGTACGACTGGATGGCGAAGGTGAAGCCCAGCAGGAGCACGAAGCCGGCGATCCAGGACGTCCAGATGGACTGCACGATGCCGCGCGGCCCCGCCACGGCGGCGTCGCGGGTCTCCTCCGTCATGTGGGCCGAGGCGTCGTAGCCGGTGAACGTGTACTGGGCCATGAGCAGGCCGATCATCACGACGTAGAAGCCGCTGCCCCAGCCGGTGTTGTTGACGAACTCGGTGAAGACGTACGACGCCGACTGGTGCGAGTCCGGTACGAAGGTGAGCGCGCCGACGATGACGGCGACCCCGAAGACGTGCCACCAGACGCTGACGTTGTTGAGTACGGCGACGATGCCGACGCCGAAGGTGTTCAGCAGGCCGTGCAGGACCAGGATCGCCGCGAAGAGCAGGATCGTACGGCCGGGAGTGACCTCGAAGCCGAACTGGAGGTTCAGGTACGCCCCGAGGAAGGACGCGGCCCCGAAGTCGATGCCGGCGGTGACGGCGACCTGGCCGAGCACGTTGAACCAGCCGGCGAACCAGGCCCACGCGGCGGCGGACCGGGGCGGCGCGAGGCGGTGGGCCCAGAAGTAGAGGCCTGCGGACGTCGGGTACGCCGAACAGATCTCGGCCATCGCCAGGCCGACGAACAGCGTCATCAGCCCGACACCGATCCATCCCCAGGTGATGACGGCGGGCCCGCCGGTGTTCATGCCGAACAGGTACAGCGTCAGGCAGCCGGAGAGCACCGAGATGATCGTGAACGAGACGGCGTAGTTGGAGAAGGCGGACATCCGGCGGGCCAGCACCTGGGTGTAGCCGAGTTCGGCGAGCCGTTCCTCGTCGGAGAGGGCGGCCGGAGGGCTGTCCCGCAGGGCGTCCGGAGGTGGCTCGGCGGCCACCGCTTCGTCGTTTGTCATGCCCCCAGCGATGCCCTCGGTGGCTCCCCGGAAACGCCCAGGGGCCCGTACGGCACCGAAGTGCCGTACGGGCCCCTGGGGCCGATCAGTGGGTCAGCCGGACTCAGCCGTTGCGCTTCCAGCGCGGCTTGTCGTCACGGCGGCCGAAGGTGCCGGTACCGGTACCCGTGCCGGTGCCACCACGGTGGTCGTCGCGGCGGCCGGTCGGACGGTCGCTGCCACCGGCGCGGAAGCCGCCCGAGGGACGGTCGTCACGACGGTCGCGGTTGAACGGACGGTCGCTGCCGCCGGCGCGGAAGCCACCGGACGGACGCTCGTCACGACGGTCACGGTTGAACGCGGGACGGTCGTTGTCACGGTTGAACGCCGGGCGGTCGTTGTCGCGGCGCTCGAAGGAACGGCCACCACGGTCGTCACGACGGTCGCCACCACCGGAACCACCCGAGCGGAAGCCACCGGACGGACGCTCGTCACGACGGTCACGGTTGAACGCCGGGCGGTCGTTGTCGCGGCGCTCGAAGGAACGGCCACCACGGTCGTCACGACGGTCGCCACCACCGGAACCACCCGAGCGGAAGCCACCGGACGGACGGTCGCTGCTGCCACGGAACGACGGACGGTCGTTGCTGCCCCGGTAGCCGCTGCCACCGGACGGGCGGCCACTGCGCTCGCCGACACGGTCGTTGCCACCACGGTATCCACCGCGGTCGCCACCACGGTCACCGCCGCGGTCGTCACGGCGGCCGTAGTTGCCCCGGTCGTCACGACGGTCGTCGCGCGCGGCCGGCTGCTCCGGCACGGACGCGGCGGCCAGCAGTGCGGCCTCGGCCTCGGCGGCGGCCTCGGCCACCGCTGCCTCCGGGTCGTCGCCCCGCTCGCGGGCGGCACGGGCGACCAGGCGGTCGGCCTCCTCGCGCAGCTCGACGGCGCGGCGCTGGACGCGCTCCAGCTGCTTGGTGAGGTCGGCTGCCTCGCGCTCGGCCTGCTTGGCCGCGTTGGTCGCGGAGTCGGCCTGGACCTCGGTCAGCGAACGGGCGCCGGTGATCTCGGCGACCTCCGGCTCGAAGACGCCCGCGCCCTGCACGATGTGACGCGAGGCGTCGACGCCCGCGTCCTCCATGAGGCGGAAGATCTGACGGCGCTGGTGCGGAAGCGCCAGCGACACGACGACGCCGGACTTGCCGGCACGGGCGGTACGGCCCGAGCGGTGCAGGTAGTCCTTGTGGTCGCCGGCCGGGTCCACGTTGAGGACCAGGTCGATGCCGTCGACGTGGATGCCGCGGGCGGCGACGTCGGTGGCGACCAGGGCGTTGACGAAGCCCTTCTTGAAGTCCTCGAGGACGCGGGTACGGGCGCCCTGGGTCATGCCACCGTGCAGCGCGTCGGCCTTCACGCCGGACTCGATGAGCTGCTCGGCGATGCGGTCGGCGCCCAGCTGGGTGCGGACGAAGATGATCGTGCGGCCCTTGCGGGCGGCGATCGCGGCCGTGACCGGCGCCTTGTCCTTCGGCTTCACGACGAGGACGTGGTGCGACATGGTCGAGACGTTGCCCTGGGCGCTGTCGACCTCGTGCGTGACCGGGTTGCTCAGGTAACGCTTGACGAGCGTGCCGATCTCGTTCTCCATGGTGGCGGAGAAGAGCATGCGCTGGCCGCCACCGGGGATCTGGTCGAGCAGCTCGGTGACCTCGGGCAGGAAGCCCAGGTCCGACATCTGGTCGGCCTCGTCGAGGACCGCGACCTGGACGTTCTCCAGGGAGCAGGCACCACGGTTGATGATGTCGCGCAGTCGGCCCGGGGTGGCGACGAGGACGTCGACACCACGCTCCAGCGCGTAGATCTGGTTGCCCATCGACGTACCGCCGCAGACGACCTTCATCTTCAGGCCGAGTACGTCGCCGTAGGGCTGCAGCGCGTCCGCGACCTGCATCGCGAGCTCACGGGTCGGCGTGAGGATGATCGCGCGGGGCTTCTTCTTCTCGGTGTGACCGCCGGCCAGGGAGGCCAGGGTCGGCAGACCGAAGGAGAGCGTCTTGCCGGAGCCGGTGCGACCACGGCCCAGGATGTCCTTGCCGGCCAGGGCGTCCGGGATGGTCGCGGCCTGGATCGGGAAGGGAGCCGTCACGCCGTTCTGCGCGAGCTTGCGGACGATGCCCTCGGGCAGTCCGAGCGAGGCGAACGTGACGGTCGGCTCGGCGTCCTCGGCGGGAACGTCCTCGGCCTCCACGGCGGGGGTCTCCGCGGTGGGAGCGTCCGCAGCGGGGGTCTCCGCGACAGGGGTCTCATCGACGGGTGCCTGGGCCACTACGGCCTCGGCCGCCTCGACGACCTCGATGCTCTCGACGACGTTCTCGGACACGACGGTGTTGTCAGAACTGGAAATTGACATGCGAAATGCGAAACCTTCCGGAGTCTCGGCACGCGCCCGTAACTCCGTGTTTTCGCAATTTCGACCGCCTCAATGCGGTCCAGCCACGGCAAGGGAGAGTACGCGCCACACGGCGCTCTTCTGTGTCGGCGCCGGGCATAGGATCAAACGATCTATAACCATACGCACCCTCCCCCCCTTCGCGCAAACCGGCCCGGTCACACCGGCGCGACCTGCGGTGATGCCCTCGGAGTGCGCCACACCTCGACGCGCTCCGGCGGCCCCATCGCATCCGTGCGGGACTGCGCGGCCGGCGAGGCGGAAGGCGGCTCGGGCGGCGGCGGGGACTCCGGCTCCGGAGGGGGCGGCGGCTCCTCCGGGGTGACCGGCGGGGGTGGGGGCGGCGGCTCGCCCGGCCCCGGGGCGCTGGGCTCCGGCTCCGGGAGCGGCAGTGGACCGCCCTGGGTCGGCTCCGGGGTGACGGGCGCCACAGGCACCCCGGGCGCCGGGCGGGCGTTCTCGGGGCCGGCCGACGGGGGACGCCCGGAGGCCCTGGCGTCCGGCTCACGTGAGGCGCCGCGGTCCGACTGCGCCTCGGCACGGCCCCCGCCGGAGCCGGTCCGGCCGGTGCCGGTCACCGTGCCGCCATGGGGCCGGGCCGACGCCCCCTTCGGGTCGGCGGAACGGGAAGGGGCCGGGCTCCCGGCCTCGTCGTCGCCGACGCTCACACAGCCTGTGGACGCGGCGATCGTCAGCGCGGTGACGGCTGCCCAGCGGACACGGGAGGACAACTGACGCACGGGGTGGCACCTCCGTGGAGGAGAGGAACAGCGGGACGGGAGAGCGCTGTGTCCAACTCCCCCGCCCCCGCCGGGGACACGCCCGGACACAACACCCGCACACGTGCCCGCTACCCGGGCCCCCCGAAGCCCCCCGCCAGCTCCACGCCCAGGAACGCCGCCCCCAGACCCACCAGCAGGGACGCCAGCACGTTGGCCCCGGCAAGGAAGCCGCGGCCCGTCTCGGCCAGCCGCAGGGTCTCGTACGAGAACGTCGAGTAGGTCGTCAGCGCCCCGCACAGGCCCGTGCCCAGCAGGGCGTACACCGGGGTGGACACCGCGGCCCCCGTGAGCACCCCGAGCAGCAGACTGCCCGCCGCGTTGACGGCGAAGGTCCCCCACGGGAACGCGTACGGCAGCACGGCACCGTGCCTCGTCTGCACCGCACGGTCCGTCAGATAGCGCAGTGGGGCCCCGACGGCCCCCCCGAGGACGACCAGCAGCCAGTTCACGCCGCCCGTCCCCGCCCGTCCACCAGCGCCCGGGTGAGCACGGCCGCCCCCCACACCGCACCGAGCGCGGCCACGGCGGTCGCCGCCATGTACGCCAGGGCCGTCACCGCCTCCTGACGCGCCAGCAGCTTCGACACATCGACGGCGTACGTCGAGAAGGTGGTGAACCCGCCGAGCACCCCGACCCCCAGGAACGGCTGCACCAGCGGGTGCGTGACCGTGCCCCGCTCCACCACCAGCACCATCAGTACGCCGATCAGGGCGCAGCCCGTCACGTTGACCGCGAAGACCGTCCAGGGGAACGCGCCCTCGGCGGCGGGCCACGCCAGCGACGCCGCGTAGCGGGCCACGGCCCCCAGGGCTCCGCCCGCCGCGATCACCGCCAGGATCCGGTACCGGCCGGGCCTCGGATCCCTGGTGCTCACCCGTACCCCAGCTCGTGCAGACGCTCGTCGTCGATGCCGAAGTGGTGGGCGATCTCGTGGACCACGGTGATCTCGGTCTCGGCGACCACGTCCTCGCGGGTCTCGCACATCCGCAGCGTCGGCCCCCGGTAGATGGTGATCCGGTCCGGCAGGACGCCCGCGTACCACTCACCGCGCTCGGTGAGCGGGGTGCCCTCGTAGAGTCCGAGCAGCTCCCGGTCCTCCGGGTCCTCCGGCTCCTCCTCCACGAACACCGCGACGTTGTCCATCAGCCGCATCAGCTCCGGCGGGACCCGGTCAAGAGCCAGGCTCACCAGCTCTTCGAACTCCTCGCGCGTCATCTCCAGCACCCCGCCATTGTCACGTACGCCGGGCCGGAACGGGCGGGCGTCACCCGCCCCGGCGGCCACCCGCCCGGCCCACGGCTCCTCGCCCGCCCGCATGTCGACGGCCCGATCGGGGCATACGCGCCCAATGGCACGCCCGTTCCACGCCGCAGCCGCCCGTGTCCGCCTCCGCCGCTCCCGCCCGCGCGCCACCGCCCCCTCCGGCGGCCTCGTCCCCGCCGCGCACCCGTGGAAGCGGGCGTCCGGCCTGCTGGCCGTGGTCGTCCTGGGCGCCTGGCTCGGGCTGCTGGTCGTCGGCAGCGTGCGTACGCCGGTGGGCCCCATGGACACCACCATGACCCTGCGGCCTTCGGTGAGCGGCGGCACCAAGATCAACGTGTCCCCGCTGGGAGCCCTGGAGCTGGACTCCCACCACGCCCCGGCCCGCCTGGACGTGGACGTCGACCAGCTGGACCCCGAGCGCTCGCAGGCCCTGGTCAAACACCCCGAACGTCTCTCCGGTCTCCAGGACGAGGTCACCGACGACGTCGCCTCCGGCACCCGGGAGCTGGCCGTCCGCTCCTGCGTGGCCGTGGTCTCCGGCGCCACCGCCCTCGGTCTGCTCGTCTACCGGCGCCCGCACCGCGCGCTGGCGGCGGGAGGCCTCGCCCTGGTGCTGCTGGCCGCCTCGGGCGTCAGCGCGTACGCCACGTGGAACCCGAAGTCCGTCCTGGAGCCGAAGTTCTCCGGACTCCTCTCCAGCGCCCCCTCGGTCGTCGGTGACGCCCGCTCGATCGTCACCGAGTTCGACGTCTACCAGCAGGAACTGGCACGGCTCGTCACCAACGTCACCAAGCTGTACGACGCCACGTCCACCCTCCCCGTGTACCAGCCGGACCCGGCGACCATCCGGGCCCTGCACGTGTCCGACATCCATCTCAACCCCGCCGCCTGGCACATCATCGAGTCGCTCGTCGAGCAGTACGAGATCGACGTGATCATCGACTCCGGCGACACGATGGACCACGGCACGGCCGCCGAGAACGGCTTCCTGGACCCCGTCCGCGACCTCGGAGCGCCGTACGTGTGGGTACGGGGCAACCACGACTCCGAGGAGACCCAGGCCCATCTGCGGAAGACCAGGAACGCCCACGTCCTGGACCAGGGCGGCGCGGTGGACGTCGCCGGGCTGCGGATCGCCGGCACGGGTGACCCGCAGTTCACCCCGGACCGCTCCCGCCCCACCGGCGGCAAGGCATCCGAGCAGCTCGCCGGCGCGCGGCTCGCCTCGGCACTGCGCGACCAGAAGCGGGCGGGCACCCCGGTGGACATCGCGGTGGCCCACGACCCGGACGCGGCCCGCGAGACGGACGGCACGGTCCCGCTGGTCCTGGCCGGCCATGTGCACCACCGGGTGAACGAACTGCTGCCGCTGGGCACGCGGCTGAAGGTCGAGGGCTCCACGGGCGGCGGCGGGCTGCGCGCCGTGCAGAACGAGAAGCCGGAGAAGGTGCGTGCCTCGGTGCTCTACCTGGACCGCACCACCCGGCGCCTGCAGGCCTGGGACGAGATCACCCTGGGCGGTCTCGGGCTGACGACGGCCGAGGTCAGCCGGCATCTCCCGGAGGAGAACCTGAAGAGTCCGTCCCCCTCCCTGAGCGGCTCGACGACCTCCCCGTAAACCGTTTTGGCGATACCTCCCTGCATCCCATATGCTTCTCACGTCCCCGACGCGCTGGAAAGCGCGCAGGTGGGCCCTTAGCCCTCATCGTCTAGTGGCCCAGGACGCCGCCCTTTCAAGGCGGTAGCACGGGTTCGAATCCCGTTGGGGGCACGCTTTACGGTGTGCGAGACTTGTCTCGCACATTAGCTAGGTCCTGTGGAGCAGTTTGGAGTGCTCGCCACCCTGTCAAGGTGGAGGCCGCGGGTTCAAATCCCGTCAGGACCGCTGCAGCCCGTACGAGCTGCGTGGCTGGGTAGCTCAGTTGGTACGAGCGATCGCCTGAAAAGCGATAGGTCGCCGGTTCGATCCCGGCCCCAGCCACCACCCGGAAGCCCCGTCCGACGGACGGGGCTTCCGTCGTTCCTCAGGCCGCTTCCTCTTCCTTCCGCCCGGTGCGCCGCCGCCACAGCTGCAGACCGAGGACCAGCAGCCCCACCGCCGCCACCGCTCCCAGTGCCAGGGCGTCCGGCACCCGCTCACCGAGGCGCTGCGCCCACTGCTCGACGGCGAACGAGTCGTCCACGTCCAGGAGTCCGGGCAGCGCGGTCGTCCCGTCGTACACGAGGAAGAGCACCCCGAGCCCGATGAAGAAGAGGCCGGAGAGCAGCGAGGTGCTGTGCAGTTCGAAACGGCCGACCCGCAGCGGCCTGCCGCGCAGCCAGGCCCGTCGTCCGAGGTCGAAGCGTTCCCAGAGGAGCGCGAGCACGAACAGCGGAACGGCCATCCCCAGGGCGTAGACGGCGAGCAGCAGTCCGCCGTAGACGGGGCTGCCGCTGACGGCCGCCACCGTGAGGACACTGCCGAGGATCGGGCCCGCGCAGAAGCCGGCCAGCCCGTAGACCGCCCCCAGGGCGTAGACGGAGAGGGCGGTGGTGGGCCGGATCCGGCCGCTGACGGCGGCGAGCCGCCGGGAGGCGAAGCCCAGCCCGACGATCTGGGCGATGCCGAGCCCGATGATCAGCCAGCCGGCACCGAGGACGAGGGCGTCACGGTGCCCGTAGAAGAGCCGTCCGGCGTACGAGCCGGCGGCGCCGAGCGGGACCAGTGTGGTGGCGAGACCGGCGTAGAAGATGCCCGTACGCGCCAGCAGCCGTGAGGCGGAGTCGACGGAGTACGCGAAGAAGGCCGGCAGCAGCAGGGCGCTGCACGGGCTGACCAGGGCGAGGAGCCCGCCGAGCAGGGCGGCGAAGTAACCGAGTTCCGGGGTCACTTCGCGGGGTCCCCGGCGCTTCCGACGTTCGCTTCCTCCGCCGCCGCGGCCTCGATGGCCTCGGTGAACACGGCCATCGGCTGGGCTCCGGCCAGGGGGCGGCCGTTGATGAGGAAGGACGGTGTGGACGTGGCGCCGATGCCGTACGCCTGTTCCTGGTCCTTGGCGACCGCTGCCGCTGCCGCCGGGCTGTCGGTGTCGCGCGCGAACCGGGCGAGGTCCTTCACCCCGGCCTGCCGGGCGAGCTCCCTGAGCCGGTCCTCACCGAAGCCCTTCTCCTTGGCGCCCTCGGCGTAGGCGGCCCGGTGGAAGGCCCAGAAGCGGTCCTGCTGCCCGGCCGCCCAGGAGGCGCGGGCGGCGGCCTCGGACTCCTTGCCGAAGATCGGGAAGTTGCGCCACTCGATGCGCAGGGTGCCGTCGTCGACGTACTGCTCGATGAGTTCGGGTTCGGTGTCCCGGGCGAACTTCCCGCAGTAGCCGCACAGGAAGTCGGCGTACTCGATGAGGACGACGGGGGCGTCGGTGCGGCCCTGTGCCAGTTTGTCGTCGGCGTCGCGGCGGGCCAGTCCGGCCAGCTCCCGGTGGACGTCGGAGTCCGGCCCGGTGGTCGTGGCGGCTGCCGGGGCGTCGGTGGCGGGCTCGTCCGGGGCCGTCGCCCGGTACGACACGAAGCCGAGCATCCCGGCGGCGAGGACGACGACGAGGCCGAAAAGCATCGGTTTTCTGCTGGAGGACGGCTTCTTCGCGGAGGGCGAGGGGCGGGTGGGCGTGGGCATACGGCGCTCCGTGCGGGGGGGGGCGAGCGGGGTGTGCGGGCGGAGGCGTGGGGCGGCCTCGGACGGGGAACGGGTGATCAGTTGCCCGGAATGCTACGTCCTGCGCTCCGCCCTCCCACCCGGTCCCCGACACCACGGCACGCCCCTCACGGAGCGGTGTGACACGGCCCGGACGAAATGCGTTCGCCACTCCTCGCGCGCGGGTGAGATCCTGGGGTCCGTATGTCTACTTCCTTCGCCGATCTCCAGTCCCAGCTCGGGCAGCTCTCGCTCCGCGACGCGCACCGGCTCGGCCGCCGTCTCGAGGGTGCCCGCCGCATCCGCAAGCCCGAGGCCCGTCAGTCCGTGGTGGACGAGATCTCGGCCGAGGCCGGGAAGGCAGCCGAGCGGCTCGCAGGGCGCGCCGCGCGGATGCCCGCTCTGTCGTACCCGGAGCAGCTTCCCGTCAGCCAGAAGAAGGACGAGATCCTGGAGGCGATACGCGACCACCAGGTCGTGATCGTCGCGGGTGAGACGGGCTCGGGCAAGACCACCCAGATCCCCAAGATCTGCATGGAGCTGGGGCGTGGTGTCCGGGGGATGATCGGGCACACCCAGCCCCGCCGGATCGCGGCCCGCACGGTCGCCGAACGCATCGCGGACGAGCTGAGTACCCCGCTCGGCGAGGCCGTCGGCTGGAAGGTGCGCTTCACCGACCAGGTGAATCCCGACGCGACCTTCGTGAAGCTGATGACGGACGGCATCCTGCTGGCCGAGATCCAGACGGACCGCGAGCTCCTCGCCTACGACACGATCATCATCGACGAGGCCCACGAGCGGTCGCTGAACATCGACTTCCTGCTCGGCTATCTGGCCAGGCTGCTGCCCAAGCGCCCTGATCTGAAGGTCGTCATCACCTCGGCGACCATCGATCCGGAGCGCTTCGCGAAGCACTTCGGCGAGGCGCCGATCGTGGAGGTCAGCGGCCGGACGTATCCGGTGGAGGTGCGCTACCGCCCTCTCCTGGAGGACGATTCGCAGGACTCCGACCGCGACCAGATCACCGCGATCTGCGACGCCGTCGACGAGCTGGACCACGAGGCCCCCGGCGATGTCCTGGTCTTCCTCTCCGGCGAACGGGAGATCCGCGACACCGCGGACGCGCTGAACAAGCGCAACCTCAGACACACCGAGGTGCTTCCCCTCTACGCCCGGCTCTCGCACGCCGAGCAGCACCGGGTGTTCCAGCGCCACACGGGACGCCGGATCGTCCTGGCGACGAACGTCGCCGAGACCTCGCTGACCGTCCCCGGCATCAAGTACGTGATCGACCCGGGCAACGCCCGCATCTCCCGCTACAGCCACCGCACCAAGGTCCAGCGGCTGCCGATCGAGCGGATCTCGCAGGCCAGCGCCAACCAGCGCAAGGGCCGCTGCGGCCGTACGTCGGACGGCATCTGCATCCGGCTGTACTCCGAGGACGACTTCGTGACCCGCCCGGAGTTCACCGATCCGGAGATCCTGCGGACCAACCTGGCATCGGTCATCCTCCAGATGACCGCCGCCGGCCTCGGCGACATCGAGAAGTTCCCCTTCATCGACCCGCCGGACCACCGCAACATCCGCGACGGCGTCCAGCTGCTCCAGGAGCTGGGGGCGCTGGATCCCGCGGAGAAGGACCCCAAGAAGCGCCTCACCCCGCTGGGCCGCAAGCTCTCCCAGCTGCCCGTCGACCCGCGCCTGGCCCGCATGGTCATCGAGGCCGAGAAGAACGGCTGCGCCCGCGAGGTCATGGTCATCGCCGCGGCGCTCTCCATCCAGGACCCGCGCGAGCGGCCCTCGGAGAAGCAGACCCAGGCCGATCAGAACCACGCCCGCTTCAAGGACGAGACGTCCGACTTCCTGGCGTTCCTGAACCTGTGGCGCTACATCCGGGAACAGCAGAAGGAGCGCGGTTCCTCCAGCTTCCGCCGGATGTGCAAGCAGGAGTACCTGAACTTCCTGCGGATCCGTGAGTGGCAGGACATCTACGCCCAGCTGCGTACGGTCGCCAAGCAGATGGGCATCGAGGTCAAGGAGTCCTCGACGGGCGCCGACGCGCCGGAGCAGTCGGTGCACACCTCGCTGCTGGCCGGCCTGCTGTCGCACATCGGGCTGAAGGACACCGAGAAGAACGAGTACCTGGGCGCCCGCAGCGCCAAGTTCGCGATCTTCCCCGGTTCCGCGCTGTTCAAGAAGCAGCCGCGTTTCGTGATGTCGGCCGAGCTGGTCGAGACGTCCCGCCTGTGGGCCCGGGTCAACGCCAAGGTCGAGCCGGAGTGGATCGAGCCGCTCGCGCAGCACCTGCTGAAGCGCACGTACAGCGAGCCGCACTGGGAGAAGGACCAGGCCGCGGTGATGGCGTACGAGAGGGTCACGCTCTACGGGGTGCCCATCGTCGCCCAGCGCAAGATCAATTTCGGCCGGATCGACCAGGAGGCGTCGCGCGATCTGTTCATCCGCAACGCCCTGGTCGAGGGGGACTGGCGCACCCACCACCAGTTCTTCCATGACAATCGCAAACTGCTGGGCGAGGTCGAGGAGTTGGAGCACCGCGCCCGGCGGCGCGACATCCTCGTGGACGACGAGACGCTCTTCGACTTCTACGATCAGCGGATCCCGGAGCACATCGTCTCCGGCGCGCACTTCGACTCCTGGTGGAAGCACAAGCGACGGGACGAGCCGGACGCGCTCGACTTCGAGCGCTCGATGCTCATCAACGAGAAGGCCGGGGCGGTCACCAAGGACGACTACCCGGACTCCTGGCGTCAGGGAAAGCTCAAGTTCCGGGTGACCTACCAGTTCGAGCCGGGCGCGGACGCCGACGGCGTGACCGTCCACATCCCGCTCCAGGTCCTCAACCAGGTCACCTCGGAGGGCTTCGACTGGCAGATCCCGGGCCTGCGCGCGGAGGTGGTCACGGAGCTCATCCGCTCACTCCCCAAGCCGATCCGCCGGCACTACGTCCCCGCCCCGGACTACGCGGCGAAGTTCCTGGACCGCGCGGTCCCCCTCCAGGAGCCCCTGCCGCTCACGCTCGCCCGTGAGCTCCAGCGGATGGTCGGCGTGCCCGTGACGGCGGAAGACTTCGACCTGTCACGGATCCCGGACCATCTGAAGATCACCTTCCGGATCACCGACGAACGGCGCCGCAAGGTCGCCGAGGACAAGGACCTGGAAGCGCTGAAGGTCCAGCTGCGCCCCAAGGCCCGCCAGGCACTCTCCAAGGCCGCCGCGGCCACCGCGGGGCCCTCGGGCGAGTCCATCGAGCGTTCGGGGCTCACGGACTGGACGATCGGCACGCTGGACCGGATCTTCGAGACCCGGCGGGCCGGACAGCCGGTCAAGGCGTACCCGGCCCTCGTCGACCAGGGCGAGAGCGTCGCCGTACGGCTCTTCGACACACAGGCCGAGCAGCAGCAGGCGATGTGGCGGGGCACCCGGAAGCTGATCCTGCTGAACATCCCGGTGAACCCGGCGAAGTTCGCCTCGGACAAGCTCACCAACCAGCAGAAGCTCGCGCTGTCCCGTAACCCGCACGGGTCCATCCAGGCCCTGTTCGACGACTGCGCGACGGCCGCCGCCGACCGGCTGATCGCCGCGCACGGCGGCCCGGCCTGGGACGAGGCGTCCTACCGGAATCTCTACGACAAGGTCCGCGCCGACCTCGTGGACCTCACCGTCCGCACGGTCGGCCAGGTGCAGCAGATCCTGGCCGCCTGGCAGGCCTGCGAGCGCCGGCTGAAGGCGACGAACAGCCTGGTCCTGATCAACAACGTCACGGACGTACGGGATCACCTGGCCCGCCTGATGCCACCCGGGTTCGCCACCGCGACCGGACTGCGCAGGCTGCCCGACCTGATGCGCTACCTGGTCGCGGAGGACCGCCGGCTGCAGCAGATGCCGACGAACGTCCAGCGCGACACCACGCGCATGGAGAAGGTCCACGAGATGCAGGACGAGTACGCCTGGCTGCTCGAACAGCTGCCGCAGGGACGGCCCGTACCGCAGGACGTCCTGGACATCCGCTGGATGATCGAGGAGCTGCGCGTGAGCTACTTCGCGCACGCCCTGGGCACCGCACAGCCCGTTTCGGACAAGCGGATCGTGAAGGCGATCGACGCGGCGGCACCATGAGCCGACCGCCCGCGAGGGCGTGACGGATCCACCACTGTCGGTGAGTTCGACCTGGCCCGCGGACCTCCTGTACAGTCTGTCTTCGCAGCCGGACGAGAGAACGGCAGCGAAAACCTGGTCCTGTGGAGCAGTTTGGAGTGCTCGCCACCCTGTCAAGGTGGAGGCCGCGGGTTCAAATCCCGTCAGGACCGCAGTAGACGAAAGCCCGGATCCCCTGGATCCGGGCTTTCGTGCGTCTTGACGCCGGCTCCCGCCGCGGGTAACCCCGTAGGACGGAGTCCGCCCCTGTTTCCCTCGACTCGGGGCGGCCGGGTCCACCGGGAGGCCGCACGCATGTCTGCGCCCACGGAAAGGCACGAGACCCGCGCGCTGCTGCGCGCCCATCTGGCGGCCGCCTCCGGCTACCGCCACCTCACCCCGCACTGTCCGATCTGCCACCGCCTGCTGCGGCTCGCCATGGAGCCCCTGACGGCCCCACAGGCGCCGTACGCACCCCACCGGCCCGGCAACAGGGCCGAGCCGCCACCGGCCCCGGAGACCGCCACCGGTGGGCCCGGCGGCGGTGCGGACGACGGGGCCGGGGCGGACCACCTCACGGACCGCGCCCCGGGCCACGCCCGGGACCGCCTCGCGGACCGCGCCCCGGACCACCCGGGGGGCGAAAGTCCTCCCGCGACATGACCAACTGCCGCAGCCGGGGCCGCCGAACAGTGGCAGGCTCGTAAGTGGCAGGACGTCGCCGATGTGACGGGAGTCACTCAATCCGTTCTGCGCAGGAGCGACTTTACTCACTTCCTACAACTGACCAATTTAATATGTGCAATTGCACTGCCCTGGAAGTACATCCCGGACCGTTCCGCCCGAGCCGTCCCACGACGTCCGGGAACCGGGCGAACAGGCCCGAACACGCCCGACCGGAGTCGCACACAGGCTCCCCACAAACCGACCCGTCGGCAGGTTCGGGCGCCGGCTCCACCCATCGAGGCATGCGGGAGCACCCTCAGGACACAAAAAGATCGCGCTGGACCCGGCGGAGTCCAGCGCGATCGAACGACTTACCCGTATGTCACAGGCATGGGACCCGTTGGGGCGGGCACCTGTCGTGTGGAGCTATGAGTGGGAACACCGGGGGTTGGGGGACCCTTCGGCGGCCCTGTTGTGGCTGCGGCGACAGGGGTCTGTCAGGCCTCGCTGCGCTGCTGCGGAATACCCGCAAGCAGTGCGCGGACCTCTGCCTCGCGGTACCGGCGATGCCCACCGAGCGTGCGGATGGACGTGAGCTTTCCAGCCTTGGCCCAACGGGTGACCGTCTTCGGGTCCACGCGGAACATCGTGGCAACCTCAGCCGGGGTCAGCAGCGGCTCGGCATCAGGGGTGCGAGCGGTCATGAGCGGCCTCCTCGGGAGAACCGAACCATCTCGGTTCTTTCCTCTAAATTCTGCACCTTGACCCACGTTGCCCGAAATGGCAGACGCAGGCCGAGTCGGTTATAGGACGAACGGCTTGTCTTCGGCACTACAACTACACCATCCGTCCAGCCACGTCGGCCAAACCGATGGAATTGCCCTCCCAGGCGCCCATCCGAGACGGAAGCCGATGGACCATGCCATAGCGGACAGTCACTCACCGGTAACGATCAGTCACAGGGCAACCAGGAGTCGTCAGAAGTCGTCAGACCCCCCATAGCGTGCAATACAAAGCATTCCGCCCACAGTTGGACGAACGGAGCCCTCCCCGGACTCCTTGTCCTATTTTGGCACGAGGAGTAGGGAAGGGCGCAAGGGCCCCGTTAGTGCTATCCATCACGCTTGAGACAAAGGCCCGGTTCAGGACGTAGGTCCCGACCCCGTGAGCGCATTCCCGCCCCACCTGTCACACGCGTCACACTCGACAGAGGTTCACGGCCCGCCAGTTGCCCTCAGGGCATCTCCGTTCACCTCCGCCGGCCTCCCTCGGTGCCCACGGATGTCGGACACCTCACAGGATGTCTCTTCCCTGCGGATAGCACCTCTATGCAGCAGAGCGTTCCACTTCACACCATTTAAGGCTAGTTGGAGGACTGCAGGCCACGCACCGCCCGCCAGCGGTCGGCCAGACGTCCGTACGCGACACCCGCCGCATCGCTGTCCCCGTCGCGCAACGCCGCGATGCCCTCGGCGACATCCGCGGCCGAGCGGTCCGCGGCGAGCTGCGCGCCGCTCAGCGCGTGGACCAGACCGCCGTAGTCCAGCTCGACCATGGCGCGCGGGTGGAACTCCTCCAGCCACCGCCCCACCTCCACGAGCCCCTCGGCCAGCGGGCCTTCGTCGACGGTCTCCCGCAGCGTGCGCAGCGCCCTCGCCAGCCTGCGCCGTGCCTGCACCATCGGGGTCCGGTAACGCATCAGCCTGCCGTCGGCGGCACTGCCGGAACCGTCCGCGCCGGCGCTCACGTACTCCCGCTCCTCGTCGTCGAACAGGACGAACCAACGCACCGGCACATGCCACACGGTGGTCCGGATCCAGGGGCGGGCGTCCGGGTTCCGCTCGGCCCACCGCTCGTGGTCCGCCGCCGCCTGCCCCCGCACCACGGGAGGCAGCACCGCGTCCAGCACGGTGGCCGGAAACAGACCCCCCAGTTCGCTCAAGGCGAGCCAGCCACGCATCCTCGTGCGCCACGGGCAGACACAGACCACCCCGTCGACCACCGCGACGAAGGCGTCACCGCTCTCGTGCACCGGCACCGCGACCGGTGGGGTGGAGACCAAGCCCGCCAGTGAGCGCCGCAGTTCGTCCTGGGCCGTGGGGAGGACGGAACGCCGCGCGTAACGCGTCCAGTGACCCCGTTCGGGTTCACGGAAGGCGGCGAGCGGCTCGTACACCCGCAGGTAGGACGCGTAAGGGACGAGCACCGAAGACACCACCGACATGCGGTGAATCGTGTCACGCCGATACTCCACAGGGGGGTGATCCCGGTCAGGGAACAGATCTACGTGTCACGAGGTCTTACGCTCTTGCCAGTCGGTCGGCCGGTACAGGCCGACCGGGGCCCTCCCCACCTTCAGGAGGGTCTTCCGCCGCTTCGTACTTGGGAGTCACCACAGTGACCGATGTGACCAACGGCGTCCTGCACACCCTGTTCCACTCGGATCAGGGAGGCCACGAGCAGGTCGTGATCTGCCAGGACCGTGCCACCGGCCTCAAGGCCGTGATCGCCCTCCACTCCACCGCGCTCGGCCCCGCCCTCGGCGGTACACGCTTCTACCCGTACGCCTCCGAGGAGGAAGCCGTCGCGGACGCGCTGAACCTCTCGCGCGGCATGTCGTACAAGAACGCCATGGCCGGCCTGGACCACGGCGGCGGCAAGGCCGTCGTCATCGGCGATCCCGACCGGATCAAGACCGAGGAACTGCTCCTGGCCTACGGACGGTTCGTCGCCTCGCTCGGCGGACGTTATGTGACCGCCTGTGATGTCGGCACGTACGTCGCCGACATGGACGTCGTCGCCCGGGAGTGCCGCTGGACCACCGGCCGCTCCCCCGAGAACGGCGGCGCGGGGGACTCCTCCGTGCTCACCGCGTTCGGCGTCTTCCAGGGCATGCGGGCCTCCGCGCAGCACCTGTGGGGCGACCCCACGCTGCGTGGCCGCACGGTAGGCGTCGCGGGCGTCGGCAAGGTCGGCCGGCACCTGGTCGAGCACCTGCTGAGCGACGGCGCCGAAGTCATCGTGACGGACGTGCGCGAGGAGTCCGTACGCCGGATCACCGACGCGCACCCCGAGGTCTCCGTGGCCGTGGACACGGACGCGCTGATCCGCACCGAGGGGCTGGACATCTACGCCCCGTGCGCGCTGGGTGGTGCGCTGAACGACGCGAGCGTTCCCGTGCTCACCGCCAAGGTGGTGTGCGGCGCCGCCAACAACCAGCTCGCCCACACGGGCATCGAGAAGGACCTCGCCGACCGATCGGTTCTGTACGCACCGGACTATGTGGTGAACGCCGGTGGCGTGATCCAGGTCGCCGACGAACTCCACGGTTTCGACTTCGACCGGTGCAAGGCGAAAGCCGCGAAGATCTTCGACACCACGCTGGCCATATTCGCACGTGCGAAGGCGGACGGGATTCCGCCGGCCGCGGCGGCCGACCGGATCGCCGAACAGCGGATGGCGGACGCCCGTCGTCGCTGACCCGTCACCGCGGCGCAGACCTTCCGCCACGGGCCCGTAGGGCCGGCCCGGTGGCGGAGGATCGCCCCTGAGCCGTCGGCCCGCAGCCGGGGAGACAAGACTCACTCGGGTCGGCGGGTCGGGCGTCCGTAAGAGGTTAAAATCGGGGCTGACCAGCGAGGACGGGCTCCTCTACGGTCCTGCACCGAGGCACGTGACGCGGGCGGCGTACCGTATGGCCGAGGAAGCAGGTACCGTTAAAGCCACGGGCGCGGTCTCTCTGCTGAGAGTCCGTCCTGAAACATGAACGCGTGTCAAGACTCTGGGGCCGTCGAGCCCCGTCACCGAGGGGGTCGAGCCATGGGGCGCGGCCGGGCAAAGGCCAAGCAGACCAAGGTCGCCCGTCAGCTGAAGTACAGCAGCGGCGGGACTGATCTGTCGCGTCTGGCCAATGAGCTGGGCGCATCACCTTCGAGTCAGCCACCGAACGCAGAACCGTTCGAGGACGACGACGAGGAAGATGACCCGTACGCACAGTACGCGAATCAGTACAACAACGAGGACGCGGACGAGGACGACCAGTCCGGTCCGTCGTCACAGCGCCGCGGCGCTTGACCTCGCGCTGACACATCAACCCGGTCCGGGCCTGCCCGGACCGGGTTCTGTGCTGTCCCGGTCCGGATGGGCGGGGCGATCGCACACGGTGTGCGGACCACCCCGGCACCACCCGCCGGCCCGGTGGTGTACCGGACCGACGGGTGAAGCGTCCTAACGTGCGTAGCCGCCGGTCAGCTCGGCGCCCGTGGCGTGGTCCCCGCGCTCGGTGATCTCGCCGGCGACCCAGGAGTCGACACCGCGGTCGGCCAGAGTCGTCAGAGCCGCGTCCACCGAGTCGGCCGGGACGATCGCGATCATCCCGACACCCATGTTGAGCGTCTTCTCCAGCTCCAGCCGCTCGACGTTCCCGGCCTTGCCGACCAGGTCGAAGACGGCGCCCGGCGTCCAGGTGGAACGGTCGACCGTGGCGTGCAGTCCGTCCGGGATCACCCGGGCCAGGTTGTTCGCCAGGCCGCCGCCGGTGACGTGGCTGAAGCCGTGCACCTCGGTCGTGCGGGTCAGCGCCAAGCAGTCCAGGGAGTAGATCCTCGTGGGCTCCAGGAGTTCCTCGCCGAGCGTCCGGCCGAACTCCTCGACCTGGCGGTCCAGGGTCCAGCCGGCCCGGTCGAAGACCACGTGGCGGACGAGCGAGTACCCGTTCGAGTGAAGACCGGACGACGCCATCGCGATCACCGCGTCACCCTTGCGGATGAGGTCGGGACCCAGCAGACGGTCGGCCTCGACCACGCCGGTACCGGCACCCGCGACGTCGAAGTCGTCCGGACCCAGCAGGCCCGGGTGCTCGGCCGTCTCGCCGCCGACGAGTGCGCAGCCCGCCAGGACACAGCCTTCGGCGATGCCCTTCACGATGGCCGCGACACGCTCGGGGTGCACCTTGCCGACACAGATGTAGTCGGTCATGAACAGCGGTTCCGCGCCGCAGACGACCAGGTCGTCGACGACCATGCCGACGAGGTCGTGACCGATCGTGTCGTACACACCCATCTGCCGGGCCAGATCGACCTTCGTGCCGACGCCGTCGGTGGCGGAGGCGAGCAGCGGGCGCTCGTAACGCTTGAGCGCCGAGGCGTCGAAGAGGCCGGCGAAGCCGCCGAGGCCGCCGAGGCCCGCGACCTCGGGGCGCTGCGTCTTCTTCACCCACTCCTTCATCAGCTCGACGGCGCGGTCACCGGCTTCGATGTCGACGCCCGCCGCAGCGTAGGAAGCACCTGTTGTCTCAGACATTGCCCGGGATCTTTCGTGTGGGAATACGGGGCTGGTGGGTAAGCAGCCGGTCGGTCCGGGTCACGGACGACGCAGCGCGTCGGCCGCCGCGGTCGCGGCGGGGCCGGCCGCCAGCTCGGTCTCCAGCAGCTGCTTGCCGAGCAGCTCCGGGTCCGGGAGCTCCATCGGGTATTCGCCGTCGAAGCAGGCGCGGCACAGATTCGGCTTGGCGATCGTCGTCGCCTCCACCATCGCGTCGAGCGAGATGTACGCGAGGGAGTCGGCACCCATGGAGGTGGCGATCTCGTCGACGGACATGCCGTTGGCGATCAGCTCGGCGCGTGTCGCGAAGTCGATGCCGAAGAAGCAGGGCCACTTCACGGGCGGGGAGGAGATCCGGATGTGGATCTCGGCCGCGCCCGCCTCACGGAGCATCCTCACCAGGGCGCGCTGGGTGTTGCCGCGGACGATCGAGTCGTCGACGACCACCAGGCGCTTGCCCTTGATGACTTCCTTGAGCGGATTGAGCTTGAGACGGATGCCCAGCTGGCGGATGGTCTGCGAGGGCTGGATGAAGGTCCGGCCGACGTAGGCGTTCTTGACCAGACCGGCACCGAACGGAATTCCGCTCGCCTCGGCGTAACCGATGGCCGCGGGGGTTCCCGATTCCGGCGTCGCTATGACGAGATCCGCCTCGGCGGGGGCCTCGGCCGCCAGCTTGCGGCCCATCTCGACGCGGGAGAGGTAGACGTTCCGCCCGGCGATGTCGGTGTCGGGGCGGGCCAGATAGACGTACTCGAAGACACAGCCCTTGGGCTTCGCTTCTGCGAATCGGGTGCTGCGGAGGCCGTTCTCGTCGATGGCGACGAGCTCGCCCGCCTCGATCTCACGGACGAAGCTGGCACCGCAGATGTCGAGGGCGGCGGACTCCGAGGCCACCACCCAGCCCCGCTCGAGCCGGCCGAGGACCAGCGGGCGGATGCCCTGCGGGTCGCGGGCGGCGTAGAGGGTGTGCTCGTCCATGAAGACCAGCGAGAAGGCGCCCTTGACCTCGGGAAGCACCTTGACGGCGGCCTCCTCGACGGTGAGCGGCTTGTCGTCCTCGTCCCGCTGTCCGGCGAGCAGCGCGGTCACCAGATCGGTGTCGTTGGTCGCCGCGACCTGGGTGGCGCGGCCGTCCCTGCGAGGGAGGTCGGCGACCATCTCGGCGAGCTGCGCCGTGTTGACCAGGTTGCCGTTGTGACCCAGGGCGATCGAGCCGTGCGCGGTGGCACGGAACGTCGGCTGCGCGTTCTCCCACACCGAGGCACCGGTGGTGGAGTAGCGGGCATGACCGACCGCGATATGGCCCTGGAGCGATCCCAGAGACGTTTCGTCGAAGACCTGCGAGACCAGTCCCATGTCTTTGAAGACCAGGATCTGGGACCCGTTGCTCACTGCGATGCCCGCGGACTCCTGTCCACGGTGCTGCAGGGCATACAGTCCGAAATAGGTGAGCTTGGCGACCTCTTCGCCGGGAGCCCAGACACCGAAGACGCCACAAGCGTCCTGGGGGCCTTTCTCTCCGGGGAGCAGGTCGTGGTTGAGTCGTCCATCACCACGAGGCACGCCACCGAGTGTAGGCGAGATCGACCACCGGTCCGAATTGGGTGACCCCCTGGCAGGGGCTGCCGACGGGCCCGGGGGCCGTCGGCCACCGGGATCCCGACCGAGGTCGGGTGATCACTCCGGGTGATCGCGGCCGACTCGCCGCCCCGGCCCCGGAGGGCCCCACAGCGCCCGCCACCCGCTCCAGGTGGCGGTTCCCGGCCGGTCGGGCGACTCGACGGCCCCGCGCCACGATCGCTCCGCTCGTGGCGTCGGGTGGGCCGGCCCGGTCGATGGGGCGGTCGGTGGCCGAACGCTCGTTTCGTGGCGAGCCTCACACCGCGCGCTCGGGACCACGGACCCTTGAGGGCCGCTTCGGGCACCCACCGCCACCCCGGCCCGACGCGGCCAGGACAGTTGTCCGCAGTTCGAGACCACCGTTGACAGGCCCATGCCTCGTTGGCAGGCTCCATGCCCATGCAGCCCCTCGGTGATCTTTCGGTCACGCTCGTGGAGCGCCGCCACGTCGATCTGGGACGTGTCGCGAGCGCCATCTGTCGCTGCGCCTGAGCCTGCCGCACCCCCGGAGCCTCCCGTAGGGCTTCCGCCCCGAACTTCGGTACGCGTGCGCACATCTCCTCCCCTTTTCCGCCTTCCGGCCCTGGTGACCGGGTGCGCCGTCGGCGCCCCCTCGCCCGACGGGGTCCGTCGCGCCCATTCCCCTCGCGCCCCGCCCTCGGGCGGCCGAGGACCGCCCAGGAGACCTCATGACCTCTCGCGATTCTCGTGATTCGAATTCCAGTTCGAACAATCGTTCCGACTCACCCCTGAGCCGGCGTGCCTTCACCACGGCGGTGGGTGCGACCGCCGCCACGGCCGCCGTCGGCGCGCAGGCGACCGTCCCGGCCGCCGCCGCTTCCGGGACGGTCGGCGACGCCCTGCCGCGGGAGCGGCCGTTCCGAGCCGCCCGGGGCAGGCACGCGCGCCGGCCCAACATCCTCTTCATCCTCGGCGACGACCTCGGCTGGGCTGATCTCTCCTCATACGGGTCCCCGCACATACGCACCCCCCACCTGGACGGACTCGGGCGTCAGGGAGTGCGGTTCACGAACGCCTACTCCGGCTCCGCCACCTGCTCACCCACCCGGTTCAGCCTCTACACGGGGCGCTACCCCGGGCGCACGAAGGGCGGGCTCTCGGAGCCCATCGCCGACAGGTCGGCGGGGCTGGAGCCCACGCACCCGACCCTGGCCTCCCTGCTGAGCGGCGCCGGCTACGCGACCGCGCTGATCGGCAAGTGGCACTGCGGCTACCTGCCTGACTACAGCCCCACGAGATCAGGCTGGGACGAGTTCTTCGGGAACTTCGGCGGAGCCCTGGAGTACTACTCCAAGCTCGGTCTCGGCGGTGAGTACGACCTGTACGAGGGCGACGCCGAGTACAAGGACCTCCGCTACTACACCCGGATCCTCACGGAACGGGCGAGCGAGTACGTGCAGCGTGATCACGACAAGCCCTGGCTGTTGAACCTGAACTTCACCACCCCGCACTGGCCGTGGATCGCCGACGGCGACACGGAGACCGGTGCCGAGATCGTCCGGCGGATCAAGGCAGGAGACAGAGGTGCGCTCCGGCACGCCGACGGAGGATCGATCCAGAAGTACACGGAGATGGTCGAGGATCTGGACCGCTCGGTCGGCGAGGTGCTGAAGGCGCTCAAGCGGTCGGGTCAGGAGGAAAACACCCTGGTCTTCTTCGCCAGCGACAACGGCGGTGAGCGGTTCTCCTACAACTGGCCGCTGTCCGGCAACAAGAGCTCACTCCAGGAGGGCGGCATCCGCGTCCCCTCGGTGCTGCGCTGGCCCGCGCGCATCGACGGTCACCAGGTCAGCGACCTGCCCGTGTTCTCCCCCGACTGGACGGCGACCCTGCTGGAACTCGGCGGGGCGCGGCCGGACCCCGCCCACCCGCTGGACGGCGTCAGCCTCGCCGGATACCTGCTGCGGGACGAGGCGCCGAAGGAACGCGACCTGTTCTGGCGGGTGCGCGGGGAACGCGCGCTCCGACGCGGCGACTGGAAGTACTACCGCGGGAAGGCCGGCAAGGACCAGCTGTTCCACCTGGCCGACGACCAGCGCGAGCAGGCCGACCGCGCGGCGGCCGAGCCGGAGCGCCTGGCCGAACTGCGGGCCGCCTGGGAGAGGACGGACTCCGGCCTGCTCCCGTATCCCACGGGCTCCTGAGGGGCCGCCGCCTCCCGAGCGCTTCAGCCCCGGCCGGCCGAGCCCTCGGCCGCCGGGGCCGACGCGACGAGCCCCTTGCCGCTCTTCGCCTCGATCGACAGCGAGCGGTGCTCGATCTCGTACGTCGTCCTCCCCGCCAGTACGCCGTTCAGCGCCCGCTCCAGCTCCATCTCGGGGCCCGGACACATCTTCCTGGTGGAGGCGAGCGCGCCGAAGGTGATGGTGGAGCCGGTGACCTCCGCCGTGCCGTGGAAGGAGTTGCAGCCGAGGCTCCCCTCCACCGATCCGTCCTCGCCGAAGGTGAGGTGCGCCTTGTTCTCCGTACCGGACGGCAGGGAGGCGGCCGTGCTGCCGGACACCAGTCCGGTGACCTTCCACGCGGTGCCCGCGAGCGGGGCCGGAGCCTCCGAGGCCAGGGCGATGGAGTCACCCTCCGCGGTGGTCAGGGTCAGGGTCTTCGCCTCGCCCCGTCCCGCCACGGCGGCATCGAGCTCGCCGGTGAGGGCCCGGCCCAACGCCTCCTCGAACTGCTGGACATCCGTCTCGCACCCCATCCCGGTGGTCGTGCGCGGCCCGACACTGACCTTGTCCCCCTCGACACGGGCGTCGGCGGTGTAGCGGTTGCAGCCCAGGTTCCCCGTGACCTTCCCGTCGGTGCCGAACTCGACGTGGGCTCCGGCCGGGGCGGTGCTCTTCTTCCCGCCGACGGTCAGGGAGGACACGCTCCAGTGGACACCGGTCATCGACGGCCCGGTCCGCACGGTTCCGCCGCCGTCCCCCGAACCCGCTCCGGAGGAGCCCGACTCCGTACCGCAGGCGGCGAGGGTGAGGACGGCAAGGACGCTGACAGCCATACGTTGTTTGCGCATGGCCCTGGGACGGATCGAGTAGCCGATCCGGTTCCAATCAGCCCATCAGCGGGAGCAGTGGGGCCAGATCGGCCCGCTCACCACTGGCGCTGACCCGCGCCGCGTCGAGCGCCTCCGCCCACCGGGTACGCCCGGTGGCCAGGCGGACCCAGGTCAGCGGGTCCGTCTCCACCACGTTGGGTGGCGTGCCCCGGGTGTGCTTGGGACCGCCGATGCACTGGACGACGGCGAAGGGCGGGACGCGCACCTCGACCGAGCCGCCGGGCGCCCTGTCCGCGAGCGCGTCGGCGAGCAGCCGGGTGCAGGCGGCGAGCGCCTGCCGGTCGTGGCCGATGGAGAGACCGGCCGCGCGGTCGAGGTCGTCCGTGTGCACGACGAGTTCGACGGTCCGGGTCACCAGGAAGTCGCCCAGCCGCATCGTGCCCGCCCGGGTCGCCACCAGCCGGTCACCGTCGTCGGTGGGCACCGACTCCGCGAACCGCGCCGCGGTCTCCGCGTACAGCGCGTCGAGGTCGGGGTGGGCCTCGGCGAGTTCCCGGGCGTCGTCGGCGATACCCCTGGCGCTCCCGGCGGTGGAGAACGGCCACTCCAGCAGGGCGATCTCCGGCTTGGGCCCACCGGACGGCGCCGGCTGTTCCATGGCCCGGCTGACCCGCTCCAGCGCCGACGTCATGTGCGCCACGAGGTCCCGGACGGTCCACTCCCCCAGCCCGGACGGAGCGGCCAGCTGGTCCTCCGTCAGCGCGGCCACCCCCTCCCGGACACGGTCGAACTGGGCCAGGACCGCACTGCGGGTCCGGCTGAAGTCATAGGCGCGCGAGCGTTTCCTGGCCGGGGGCATACGGGCGAGACTAACCGCCGCCCGTGACCACGCGCACCCACCGTGCGGGCACTCGGTCCCGCGCGGACTCCGCCTCGGGGAAGGTGACTCCGGTGCAGCCTCGGCGCCCGGTGGCGTCGTCGACGTACGCCCGGAAGAAGGGCTCCAGCCGGTCGCGGAGCATGCTGTCGTACGGGTGGGAGACCTGCATCAGGTGCAGAGCGGGCCGGCCGTCGCAGACGGAGGAGGCCCACCAGGCGAGAGCGTCCGTGCCCGCGGTGCCGGGACGGATCCCGGTGCGGGACGGCAGACCGGTGCGCACGTCCCTGGTGCTGTCACCGACGAGGGTCTCGGTCTTCATCCACAGGGGAGAGAGCGAGAGCACCATGGCGATGTCGCGCGGACTTTCGGTGGTCCTCTCGTACGCGGGCCAGATCCTCACCGCCTCGTCCTCGCTCAGGGCCAGCAGACAGGCGTCATGGGCGCTCGCCTTCCCGGCCGGCGCTGCCAGGGCGCGGTCGGGAAGCGAGCCACGGCCCTCGGCGGCTATGAGACGCCCGTACCAGGCACACGTGCCACCGGCCTCGGCCGCCGGGCGGAGGGCGGTCGTCGGCTCGGGGAACTCGGCCGGCAGCGCGGGCAGTTCGGCTGAACAGCCCCGCTTCACGGCGGCCCTCTCCACCGCCTGCCGCGCCAGAGCGGCGAGCGTGCGGCGGTCCTCTGACGTGGTGGGGTCCGGGTACCCGGTGATCGCGGAGGCCTCGACGGAGGAGTTCCTGCCACCGTCGGCGCACAGGGCCCTGGCCGTCACCCGGTGGCTCCCGTACTCACCGAGCGCGCCGTCACCCAGGGGGTGCGGCACGGCGCTGTCCGCCACGGTCGTGTCCTCGTCCACGCCGCCGCGGCCGCGTTCGAAGGGCCTGTCGTCGACGATGACCCCGCTCCCCACGAAGTCCGGATCGGCCGGGTCGGCCCGGTGCGCGGTGAGGGTCAGGGCGAAGTGCCCGTATGTCGTGCCCGGATCGCCGCCCCGGTAGACGACGCAGGTGACCTGCCGGTCGGTGATCTCGCCGAGGTGGGCGGACGTCACCGCCCGGTCGATGCCCCCGTTCAGCCCGAGCACCCGGCCGGGGTCGACGAGTCCGTCGCACCCGGCCTCGATGCGCTCACCGCTCTCGGACCGGGCGCGGAGGTCGCTCACCTGCGCGACCACGGACCAGACGCTCAGGCCGACGCCCGCCACGGCCACCGCGCCGAACAGCACGTTCACGGCCGTGCGCAGGCGCCTGTGCACGGCCGTCTCCGCATCGGATCCTGGCGTCCCGGCAGTATGCGTACCGTCCATGAGCGTCCCCCGTACCGCAACGACACGTGACGTCCCGCAAGCTACCAGTCACCACCGACAGGCCCGCCGACGGCTGACTCCTCGCCGCCCCCGCTCAGGGCCGGGCGGCCGTGAGCATCACCAGCAACGGCACGACCCGGGCCCCGGGCACCTCGTAGCGCCCGCGCCCCTTCGTCTGGAGCCAGCCCGCGGCGGTGAGCAGGCGCAGATGGTGGTAGATCTGGCCGGTCGTGCCCGTCTCGTCCAGCCCGGCCAGCTCGGCGGCGGTGCGCCGGCCCGAGAGGATCTCGCGGAGCAACCGGAGCCGTACCGGATGGCCGAGCGCGGCGAGGGGTTCGGCGGCCACCGCCCAGTCGGGGCGGTTCTCGTCGGTCCCCAACAGGCCCGCGGTGAGCGCGCCGTACTGCCACTCGTGCCGCTCCCCGGCGGGCAGCCTGACCGTGCCGGTGAACAGCACCCCGCCGTCGGCCGCGGCTGCCCCGACCTGTTCGAGCTGGTCCCTCAGCCCGTCCAGCGCCCAGAAGTCACCGTCGCCCAGGCTCGGTTCCCCGCCGCCCGCCGCCCGCTCCAGCGCCGCCATCCGGCGCTCCAGCTCGGCGACGCGTTCCTCAAGCTCCACAGAACACACCCTCACGTCATTACGTAACATGCATCAACAGATTTCGGTGAGAACGCCGAAACCCCCCGTCCGGTCGACCCGGAAGGGGGGCTTCGGTACGAGCAGAATTTAGGCGAACAGACCCTCGAGAGTCCCCTCGTGCGCCGTGCGCAGCTCGCTCAGCGGGATGCTGAACTCGCCCTGGATCTCGATCTCCTCGCCGTCCACGACACCGATCCGGGCCACGGGCAGTCCCCGCGCCCCGCACATGTCGTTGAAGCGGAGCTCCTCGCTGCGCGGGATCGAGACGACCGCGCGGCCGGCCGACTCCGAGAACAGGAAGGTGAACGCGTCCACGCCCTCGGGCACGACCAGCCGGGCACCCTTCCCACCGCGCAGGCAGGACTCGGTGACCGCCTGGATCAGGCCGCCGTCGGAGAGGTCGTGCGCCGCGTCGATCATGCCGTCGCGGGAGGCCGAGATCAGGATCTCGCCGAGCAGCTTCTCGCGGCCGAGGTCCACCTTGGGCGGCATGCCGCCGAGGTGCTGGTGGATGACCTCGGACCAGGCCGAGCCGCCGAACTCCTCGTGGGTGTCACCCAGGAGGTAGAGCAGCTGGCCCTCTTCGGCGAAGGCGACCGGAGTGCGCCGGGTGACGTCGTCGATCACGCCGAGCACCGCGACGACGGGCGTCGGGTGGATCGCCGTCTCGCCGGTCTGGTTGTACAGGGAGACGTTGCCGCCGGTGACCGGGGTGCCGAGCTCCAGGCAGCCGTCGGCGAGACCACGGGTGGCCTCGGCGAACTGCCACATGACGTCCGGGTCCTCGGGCGAACCGAAGTTCAGGCAGTCCGAGATCGCGAGCGGCTTGGCACCGGAGGCGGCGACGTTGCGGTACGACTCGGCGAGCGCGAGCTGCGCGCCCGTGTACGGGTCGAGCTTGGCGTAACGGCCGTTGCCGTCGGTCGCCATGGCCACGCCCAGGTTCGACTCCTCGTCGATCCGGACCATGCCGGCGTCCTCGGGCATCGCGAGCACGGTGTTGCCCTGCACGAAGCGGTCGTACTGGTCGGTGATCCAGGACTTGGAGGCCTGGTTCGGGGATCCGACCAGCTTGAGGACCTGCTCGCGCAGCTCCGCGCCGTTCGCCGGACGGGCCAGCTTGCCTGCGTCGTCGGCCTGCAGCGCGTCCTGCCACGAGGGGCGGGCGAAGGGGCGGTTGTACGTCGGTCCCTCGTGGGCGACGGACCGCGGCGGTACGTCCACGATCTGCTCGCCGTGCCAGAAGATCTCCAGCTGCGAGCCCTCGGTCACCTCACCGATGACGGTGGCGATGACGTCCCACTTCTCGCAGATCTCCATGAAGCGGTCCACGTGCTGCGGCTCGACGATCGCGCACATGCGCTCCTGCGACTCGCTCATGAGGATTTCCTCGGGCGAGAGGGAGGAGTCGCGCAGGGGCACGGTGTCCAGCTCGACGCGCATACCGCCGGAGCCGGCGGAGGCCAGCTCGCTGGTGGCGCAGGAGAGCCCGGCGCCGCCGAGGTCCTGGATGCCCGCGACGAGCTTCTCCTTGAAGATCTCCAGGGTGCACTCGATGAGGAGCTTCTCCTGGAACGGGTCGCCGACCTGGACCGCGGGGCGCTTGGTGGGCTTGGTGTCGTCGAAGGTCTCCGAGGCCAGCACGGAGACACCGCCGATGCCGTCGCCACCCGTGCGGGCGCCGTACAGGATCACCTTGTTGCCGGGGCCGGAGGCCTGGGCCAGGTGGATGTCCTCGTGCTTCATCACGCCGATGCAGCCGGCGTTGACGAGCGGGTTGCCCTGGTAGCAGGCGTCGAAGACGACCTCGCCACCGATGTTCGGCAGGCCGAGGCAGTTCCCGTAGCCTCCGATGCCCGCGACGATGCCCGGCAGGACGCGTCGGGTGTCGGGGTGGTCGGCAGCACCGAAGCGCAGCGGGTCGACGACCGCGACCGGGCGGGCGCCCATGGCGAGGATGTCGCGGACGATGCCGCCGACGCCGGTCGCCGCGCCCTGGTAGGGCTCGATGTAGGAGGGGTGGTTGTGCGACTCGACCTTGAAGGTGACCGCGTAGCCCTGTCCGACGTCGACCACACCGGCGTTCTCGCCGATGCCGACCAGCATGGCGTCGTTCTCGGGGACCTTCTCGCCGAACTGCTTGAGGTGGACCTTGCTGCTCTTGTACGAGCAGTGCTCGGACCACATCACGGAGTACATGGCGAGCTCGGCGCCGGTGGGACGGCGGCCCAGGATCTCGCGGATCCGGGCGTACTCGTCCTCCTTGAGGCCGAGCTCCTTCCAGGGCTGCCCGGCGTCCGGGGTTTCGGCCGCGTGCTTGACCGTGTCCAGGCTCATGCGTTGACCAGCTTCTTGATGATCGAGGTGAAGAAACCCAGGCCGTCGGTGCGACCGGTGCCGATCAGCGGCTCGACGGCGTGCTCCGGGTGCGGCATCAGACCGACGATGTTGCCCGCGGCGTTGGTGATGCCGGCGATGTCGCGCAGCGAGCCGTTCGGGTTGACGTCGGCGTAACGGAAGGCGACACGGCCCTCGGCCTCCAGCTCGTCGAGCGTGCGCTCGTCGGCGGTGTACCGGCCGTCCACGTTCTTCAGCGGTACGGAGATCTCCTGGCCCGCGGTGTAGTCCGAGGTCCAGGCGGTCTCCGCGTTCTCCACCCGCAGCTTCTGGTCGCGGCAGATGAAGTGGAGGTGGTTGTTGCGCAGCATCGCGCCGGGCAGCAGGTGTGCCTCGGTCAGGATCTGGAAGCCGTTGCAGATGCCGAGGACCGGAAGGCCGGCCTTCGCCTGCTCGATCACGGTCTCCATCACCGGCGAGAAACGCGAGATGGCGCCGGCGCGCAGATAGTCGCCGTAACTGAATCCGCCCGCCAGGATGACCGCGTCGACCTGGTGCAGGTCCTTGTCACGGTGCCAGAGGGATACGGGCTCGGCGCCCGCGATCCGTACGGCCCGCAGGCTGTCCTGGTCGTCGAGCGTGCCGGGGAAAGTGACGACTCCGATACGGGTGGTCACTTCTCCTCCTCCACCGTGACGGTGAAGTCCTCGATGACGGTGTTGGCGAGGAACGTCTCGGCGAGCTCGTCAATGCGGGCGAGGGCGGCCTCGTCGACCGGCCCCTCGACCTCGAGCTCGAAACGCTTTCCCTGACGAACGTCCGCGATTCCGTCGAAGCCGAGACGGGGCAGTGCGCGCTGCACAGCCTGTCCCTGCGGGTCGAGGATCTCCGGCTTGAGCATGACGTCGACTACGACGCGTGCCACGGGCACTCCCGGTGGTGTGGTGCGGCTGTTTCTCCGAGGGGTTCCCCAGATCCCCGCGGGTCCTCTCAGCCTACCTGGCCAGAAATTCTACGCGGGTAGATATCGCCGGGCACCATCACGGCGAGATATCGGGGACCACAACGGCCGGGGGAAATCCTGGAAAAAATCTTCACCCTGATTACATGCGGACACACGACGGCAACACACCCGTGCAACACGCGGACGCAATTGGACGGGCTTCACAATGCGGCTCCTGCCGCTGTACAAATGAATAGCCGGGAAAGCACGATTGCCCCGGAACAGTCGACAGCAGTCGATCCGCATCCGCCCAGCCGCCGGAAGGCCGGCATCGACGCATGTCAGACGCGACGATGCCGCAGGAAAGGACCGATATCCGTGGCTCAGCGCGTAGTAGTTACGCTCTCCGACGACATCGACGGGGGAGAAGCGGCGGAAACGGTCACCTTCGCCCTGGACGGGAAGGTCTACGAGATCGACCTCAATACCGCCAACGCGAAGAAACTGCGGAAGACGCTGGCTCCGTACGTAGCGGCCGGCCGAAAGCAGACAAACACCGGCAAGCGCGGCAAGCCTCCCGTGTCGTACCACCACACATCGCTCGCACCCGACCCCGCGGCCGTACGCGCCTGGGCGCGCTCGCACCGCATGGAGGTGCCGGCGCGCGGCCGGATCCCGAAGAAGGTCTACGAGGCGTTCAGCGCGGCCAGTTGAGAGCAGCGCCCGGAATGTCCACTTCCGTTTCGGTGGCCGTCGGCTCCCCGGGCATCACCTCGGGGAGCCGACTTGCACAACACCCCTGCAGGTCGGCTAGAGTCTGGAGCACGCCGAAGGGCAAGGCCGAAAAGCCGGGCCCGAAGCAGCGTGCGGGTGTAGTTCAGTAGTAGAACATCCCCCTTCCAGGGGGAAGGCGCAGTGTGCAATTCCTGTCACCCGCTCTGCACTGCCTTACCAGGCCACTCAGTGGATCAGGTAGAGTAGTGAGCGCTCCACCGGTGAAAGTCGAGTGGCAGCAATGCGGACGTAGCTCAGTTGGTAGAGCGCAACCTTGCCAAGGTTGAGGTCGCCAGTTCGAACCTGGTCGTCCGCTCTTGTTTCAAAGGCCCCGGTCGTTCTCGACCGGGGCCTTTGACGTTTCGCTTCTCGGATATCAACACATGACGTTTGTCATCAGGGGTGATGACAAGGCGCACTCCACACGGCCACGGTCCTGCGGAAGACTCGCACCATGGCCGGCGGTGACCCTGCCCACGGCCGGGCCGGTCGGTTCCCGTGTGTTCCGCGAAGCCGATGTCCGTGCAGGCGAGGGGGAGCGAGACGTGTGGGTACGGGCGCAGGTGCGCAGATGGCAGAAGCGTGAGGGATTCGACAAGATCGATCTCTACACCCGCGGAACCTTGCACGCCATGGTCTGGGCGTCGGTCCTGTGCGTGGTGCTCCTGTCGGTGACAGACCCGGTGCGACGGTCGGACGCGCCGGCCGTCCTGATCGTCGCCACGGTCCTCGCCACGATCGCGCAGGGTGTCTGTTCGGTACCGCTGGTCACCCGGACTCTCGACAGCTACCTCGGCCAAGGGGCCGTCGGACGGCGCGTGCTCGCTCTCCCGGCCACGGCCGTCCTGCTCGTCGCGAACGCGGCAGGCCTGCTGGCACTCGGCGGATACGTCGGCGCCGAGACGTTTCCCGAACTGCCCCTGGCTCTGGTGGCCACGGTGTGGCCGTTCCTGACGTCCCTGGTCCTCGTGGTACCGCTGTGGGCCTCCGGTGCGTACATCGCGGTGGTCACGGCCGCCATGAGCGGCGGCACCCTGCTCGCCGGGGCGCCCGGCGACTTCGCCCTGGGCACGTCGGCGGGAGTGGGCTTCGGCAGTGTGCTGGTCTGCACGACCGTACGCCTCTCCGCCTGGACGCTGAGGATCATGCAGAAGCTCCGCGACGCCCGGGACGTGGAGACCCGGCTGGCGGTCGCCGAGGAGCGGCTGCGGTTCGGCCGTGACCTGCACGACGTCCTGGGCCGGAACCTGGCGGTGATCGCGCTGAAGAGCGAGCTCGCGGTCGAGTTGGCGCAGCGCGGGAAGCCCTCGGCGACGGACCAGATGGTCGAGGTGCAGCGCATCGCACGCGCCTCCCAGCAGGAGGTCCGCGACGTCGTACGCGGATACCGGGAGATCGACCTGCGCACGGAACTCCTGGGCGCCCAGGGCGTCTTGCGAGCCGCCGGGATCGAGTGCACCGTCCACGGCGACGGCGGCCGGCTCCCGGTGCCGGTGCAGTCGGTGCTCGGCTGGGCCGTACGGGAGGCGGCCACCAACGTCCTGCGGCACGGCGACCCCCAGCGGTGTGCCATCAAGCTGGAGGCCGCGCGGGACGGGGTCCGACTGGTGGTGGAGAACGACGGGGTGACACCCGGCACGACCGTCGTCCCCGATGGTGGCTCCGGGCTCCACGGGCTCAGGGAACGGCTGGCCGCGGTCGGCGGTTCGCTGGAGGCGGGGCCGACGGGCGACGGCCGGTTCCATCTGGCTGCGGCCGTCCCGCTGCTGCCGGCGCCGCGGAACACCGTTCCCTCCCCGCGGGAGAGCTGATGAACCACGCACCGGACCGGAGGCGCTCACCATGGCGCACCGGCCCGATGTGGCCGCCCTGGTCCCGGAGATGGGACGCGGGCGGTGTGAAGGCCCCACGGAGGCCCACAAAGGTCTATGGAGGTCTATGGAGGCCACGGATGCCTACGGAGGTCTGTGAAGGTCTGTGAAGGTCGCCACATCACCGTGGACCGAGCCGCCCTCCCGCCGCACCGTGACCGTGCGGGTCACACCGGGCCGGGGCCAGGGGACGGACGCCTTGGGCGGGTGTCCGGGCGTTCGCCCCGAAGCCGGCCGGCGCCCGGCGCGCGGATGACGTCATCCGCGCCGCGTACGCGGGAACCCGCTTGTCCAGAAGTGGAGTTGGCGGCCGCCGCGACCGGCGCCGGGGGCTCCCCGCTCACCGCGCGGGAGGCCGTGACGCCGGAACGGGCGTCTGACGGGCCTCCGGCCGTGGGGATCCCGGAGGGTGCGCCGCCGCCCCGGGGGTACGGTGCGCGCCTGCCCGTCGGCCGTCCCCGTGCGCACGCCGGGCGGAGAACCGTCCTGCGGCCGTGCGTCTCGCAGCCGGGAGAGGTTGGGTATAGTAGGCATCGCGCTTCGGCGCACGCGGACGTAGCTCAGTTGGTAGAGCGCAACCTTGCCAAGGTTGAGGTCGCCAGTTCGAACCTGGTCGTCCGCTCCGTACAGGAAGGCCCCGGTCCTCGTGACCGGGGCCTTCCGCCGTCACATCCCCTGGACCGGCCAGCTCAGGCCCGTCAGGAGTTCGTACGCGTCCAGGTACTTGGCCCGGGTCGCGTCGACGATGTCCTGCGGCAGCGGCGGGGGCGGCTGTTCGCTGTGGCGGTCCCAGCCGGAGGCCGGTGAGGTCAGCCAGTCGCGCACGAACTGCTTGTCGTACGAGGGCTGTGCCCTGCCGGGCTCCCAGCTCTCGGCCGGCCAGAAGCGGGAGGAGTCGGGCGTCAGCACCTCGTCCGCGAGGATCAGCTCCTCGCCGCCGTCAGCGGTGGGCGCGAAGCCGAACTCGAACTTCGTGTCGGCGAGGATGATCCCCCGCTCACGGGCGATGTCCCGGGCCCGTCCGTAGACGTCGAGCGTCGTCCGGCGCAGCAGGGCCGCCGTCTCGGGGCCGACCTCGTGGGCCACCTCCTCGTACGACACGTTCTCGTCGTGATCGCCGACCGCGGCCTTCGTCGCCGGGGTGAAGATCGGGCCCGGGAGCTCCGAGCCGTCGACCAGCCCTTCGGGCAGACCGAGACCGCAGACCGTACGGGTCGCGTCGTACTCGACCAGGCCGGATCCCGTCAGATAGCCGCGCGCCACGCACTCGACCTGGACCATCCGCAGCGAACGGCAGACGAGGGTCCGGCCGGCCCAGTCGGCGGGCGCACCGGCGGGGAGCTCCGTCGACAGCACGTGGTTGGGGACGAGATCGGCGAGCTGGTCGAACCACCACAGCGACAGCTGGGTGAGGACTCGGCCCTTGTCGGGGATCTCGGTGGGCAGGACCCAGTCGTACGCGGAGATGCGGTCGCTGGCGACCATCACGAGGTCGCCCGCCTCGTTCCGGTACAGGTCGCGCACCTTGCCGGTGTGCAGATGGGTGAGCCCGGGCACCTGCACTGGCTCGGGCTTTTCTACGAAACCGGACACGCTGCCTCCGCGTAGGTTGATCCAGGAGTCGTTCCGATTGTCCCGCATGCGAAGGGGCCACGGCGCCAGGGGTCATCCCGTGGACACGGTGCGCCCGCTTCGGCGGCGCGGCTCGACGGTCGCGCTCGGTCTCCTGCTCGACGTCCCGCTCGGTCCCGCTCAGTCCCGCTTGCAGATACGGTCGAGCAGATTGGCCGTGGCCCGTTGGATGCGGGAGTCGACATGACCCGGGCGGTCCAGGGCCGGGGACCAGGCGAACGTGCCCGAGGCGAAGACGAGCGCGCCCGACGGCGCGCGGTACAGCGAGGTCTCCTGGTGCCGGGTGGCCCCCTCGCTGTCCGCGTACGGGGAGTGCGCGAGCAGCATCCGGCTCTCGTGCTCGGGCAGCGCCGTACGCGGGTAGTACCGGTCGGCCTCGCCCGCGACGAGCCCGTCGATCTCATCGCCCTCGCCCGCGCCGGTGGCTTCCCAGAGCCAGTGGCCGGCGTTCCGCACGACCAGCGGGTGAGGATCCGGGACCCGGCCCGCGTATTGGATACCGAGCGTCTGCTGCTCGGGGCGGTTGATCTCGCGCCACAGCGCGGACTTCCCCGGGCCCCGGCGCTTGCGGCAGGTGAGCAGACGGTCGGGTACGCCGGACGGGGACGGACCCAGACCGACCTGCCAGTACATGGTGTTGGCCGAGAGGAAGACGAGCGAGGTGCCGGTGTCCCGGGCGAGCTCCGTGGTACGGCGCATCGGCACCGACCAGTACTCGTCGTGGCCGGGGAAGACCAGGCCCCGGTACCGGCTGGGATCGACGCGGCCGGCGTGCAGGTCGCGGGCGTCCGCGTACGCGAGGTCGTAGCCGTAACGCTCGGCCCAGCGGATGAAGTCGTAGGCGTGGCCCACGTGGAGCGGCAGGCCGGCGCCCGCGTAGGGGCGGTCGAAGGAGATGGTGACGGCGGCGTCCTCCTCCCCCAGCAGCCGGCCCTGCTCGTCCCAGGCGTGGTAGAGGCTCGCGCCGGTGCGGCCGTCCTCCGGGTAGAGGTTGTAGGCCTGCCAGGTGATGTCCGGGAGCAGGAGCAGGAGGTCCGCCGGGTGGTCGTCACGAACCGTGAAGGGGACGTGCGAGCGGTGCCCGTCGGCGGTGGTCAGCACGGCGACGTAGGCGCCGACCGACCAGTAGCTGGGGATCTGGAGCCGCCAGGAGAGCCACCAGTGATGGCAGGAGACCGTCCGGTCGGCCGCCAGGGGTGCCGGCTGGACGATGCCGGAGAGGCGCGGGCTGGTGGTGATCTTGGCGGCTCCGTCGCCCGCGTAGTGCCCGATGCGGTACACGTCGACGGAGAACTGCTGGGGCGGGTCCACGGTGATGTGGAAGTCGATGGCCTCGCCGGGTGCCGCGGCACCGGGCGAGACGAATCCCTTGATCTGCCGGCGCACGTCGTCCGCCGGGCGCGTGCCGCCGCCGGATCCACCGCGGCCGAGATCGGGGTCGGCGTACCAGGGGACGACCTGACCGGTGTCGTCGAAGTAGTTCTCGCTGCCCCGCAGCCAGGGCAGCGGGCCCTGGCCGAAGGGGTCGCTCACGGCGTGCGCGAGGGCACCCGATTCCCATCGCCGGATCTGCTCCGCCCCCATCCCGCTCCCCTTCTTGGTCCCCCGACATCTGGTGCGCCGGAAACCGTGGCGCCGGGCTCAGCACATCACATTACGCACGCACTCCGTCACCGTTCGTCGCGAATCGATGGGAGTAAAGCCTGATCTTCCGCGTATTGAGGGGACATCTAGGATATTTCTCCACCTAAGTGGACGGACGGCCGTTCAACTCAGCCATCTCCGGGCGCAGGCGCCCCTCTCATCCCAGGCGCACGGGCTTGTCGGTTCGCACCCCTACCGCGCTGAGCCAGGACAGCAGCGGCTCCGCGTCCCCGTCCTCGACGAGGCTCAGCACGGGGGCGCCGAAGTCCGACCTGCGGCCGCCGTCGACCAGCAGCGCGGGGCCGTCGAGCCAGTCGAGCCCGGGTGCGGCCCCCGCCGTGTCCACGGCGGCGCAGCAGACCATCGCCACGACGTGGTCGGCGAGCAGCTCCATGCCCGTGCGCGGCGGCTGGAGGGGGAAGAGCGGGAGCGGAACAGGGCCCCAGAGGTCGAGGGGGTCGGTGCCCGCCCCGGCCGGTGCGCCGGCCGCTGGCGCGGTGTTCGAGGGCTCGGTGTTCGAGGGCTCGGTGTTCGTGCCGGTCAGGGACCGGGGGGCCGCCCGTTCCTCGTCGCGGGCGACGGCGGCACCGATCCCGGCCGCGAGCGCCTCGCTGTCGGCGCCCGGGGTCGCCAGGTGGTCGATCACACGCGCCAGCGTGGGCATCGCCGAGGCCTCGGCTGCCGAGGCGTGCGGCGCCGATCCCGGCCCCGTGTCCCGCCCGGTGTCCGGCACCCGCACGGAGACGCCGGTGGCCACGCCCATGGCGTCGAGCACCCGGTGGAGACGGGCGGCCTCCGTACGCCATTTCCGGTCCACGACCTCTTCCGGATACTGCTGCCAGTCCACCGGGGACCAACCGGGTCCGGTCTCCGCCGGCCCACCGTGGAACAGGCGGGCGGCCAGCAGCGACGCCGCCTCGTCGGCCGCGCCGGGCTCCTCGATCAGATCGCAGGCGGGGCGCTCCCCCAGCCGGGAGGTGAAACCCTCCGCCAGGCGGTCGCGGCGGGAGAGCTCCGTGAGCGCGGAGACGACACCGGCGTCGAGCCGGGAGGGCCAGCGCCCCATCCGCCAGGCGGGCAGCGCGACCCGGGTCAGCAACCGGTCCCAGCCCGCGTAGGCCAGTCCGACCTGTTCCTGGGCGACAATCCGCAGCCTGTAGTCCACCTCCTGGGCGCGCCCCGACGCGGCGGCGGCGACGCCGCGCTCCATCTCCGCCGCATGGTCGCGACAGCCGCGCAGCAGCGCCCTGGCGATCCATCCCACGAAGGCTGCGGGAATCCCGCGTATGAATCCCTGTCCCGGCGCCTCGGCGTCCGCGACCGCGGCGTCCAGGCCGCGGACGAAGCGTCGGGCGGCGGCTATGTCCGGGTGCGCGGACGGCCCGGTGCCCGCGACGACCGGGGCCAGCACCGCACGTAGTTCGGCGACCCGCATCCACCACAGGAAGGGAGAGCCGATCACCAGCACCGGTGGTGCCGGGACGCGGCGGCCCCTCCTGGCCCTCGCCGGACCCGTGAGGTCCTTCGCCCCCGGCTGGGCGGCGGGATGCGTACGGTCCTCCAGCCAGCTGTCGCAGTCCGGGGTCAGCGCTATGGCCGACGGCGCCGGTACGTCGAGCCGGCCCGCGAGGTCACGGACCAGCCGGTAGAGATCGGGGGCCGCCGCCTCGGTGAGAGGCACGGTGGGACTGACCGCGGGCCTCGCGCGCGCCACCGCCACGGCGACCCCGGCGGCGAGCAGCAGGACCACGACGGCGCAGGCCGTCACGACCCAGCTGACGGTCGACCACGCCCCTGAGCCGATGCGCCCCTGGGCGCCGGCGACGAGCAGCACGACGGCCACACCCGCCGGCAGGATCGCCAGGGCCGTGGCTCTGCTGCGGATGCGCAGCAGAGCCACGGCCCTGGCCCGCGCTGCGTGCGCACCCAACTCCTCAACCGAACCGGTAAAGGACACGGCTGGACGTCACCCCCTCTGCCCCCGCGACGGTGTTGGTCACTCCCCCACTGTGGCACCCGTCACTGACATCGCAATGCCGGTGGGCCAAGTGCCGGAACGCTTGCGCCGCACCATAGTTGGGGCCCCGGCGGGCGTCATCCGGATGGCCGAGTCGTCACTCGATGGAATGGCTTTGGGTAAAGCTGCTGACGAGGTGGTCTCCGGGCGTCCGGTGATACCACGGCCCTGGTCCCGGGCGCGCGGAGGCGGCTCCCGCACCGTGGCTCCGGCCCTCGCACCATGGCCGCCGAGGCGCCTGACACGCCTGTGCCTGACACGCCTGTGCCCGGCACCTCCGCAGCGGAAGGCCGGGCACAGGATGAGGGGCGCGGGTCTCAGGCCTCTGCGGCGGCCTTGCGCGCGATGTCCGTACGGTGCTGGGAGCCGTCGAGCCGGATCCGGCCCAGCGCGTCGTAGGCGCGCTCACGGGCCTGGGTGAGGTCCTTGCCGGTCGCCGTGACGGAGAGCACGCGCCCTCCGGCGCTGACGACCGCGTCGCCCTCCTGCCGGGTACCGGCGTGCAGGACGAACGCGTGCGGCGCATCCTGCGCCACCACATCCGCGAGGCCCTCGATCGGGTCTCCCGTGCGGGGCGTGCCCGGATAGTTGTGCGAGGCGATGACCACGGTGACGGCCGCGTCCTCGCGCCAGGTCAGTGCGGGTACGAGGTCCAGGGTTCCGTTGGCGGAACCGAGCAGTACCCCGGCCAACGGCGTCTTCAGCCGGGCCAGGACGACCTGCGTCTCCGGGTCGCCGAACCGGGCGTTGAACTCGATGACCCGTACGCCGCGCGAGGTGATCGCGAGGCCGGCGTACAGCAGCCCGGAGAACGGGGTGCCGCGGCGGCGGAGCTCGTCGACGGTCGGCTGCAGGACGGTCTGCATGACCTCGTCGACCAGCTTCGGGTCGGCCCACGGAAGCGGGGAGTACGCGCCCATGCCACCGGTGTTCGGGCCCTCGTCGCCGTCCAGGGCCCGCTTGAAGTCCTGGGCGGGCTGGAGGGGCAGCACGGTGGTGCCGTCGGTGATCGCGAAGAGGCTCACCTCGGGGCCGTCGAGGAACTCCTCGATGACCACACGGTCGCAGGCCAGCGCGTGCGCACGCGCGGCTTCGAGGTCGTCCGTGACGACGACGCCCTTGCCCGCCGCGAGACCGTCGTCCTTCACGACGTACGGGGCGCCGAAAGCGTCCAGGGCCTCGTCGATCTCGGCGGGGGTCGTGCAGACGTAGCTGCGGGCGGTCGGGACGTTGGCGCCGGCCATGACGTCCTTGGCGAACGCCTTGGAGCCTTCCAGCTGGGCTGCCTCGCCGGAGGGGCCGAAGCAGGGGATACCGGCCGCGCGCACGGCGTCGGCGACACCGGCGACAAGCGGTGCCTCCGGGCCGACGACCACCAGCTCGGCGCCCAGCTCGGTGGCGAGGCGCGCGACGGCGTCGCCGTCGAGGGCGTCGACCGGGTGCAGTTCGGCCACCTCTGCGATTCCGGCGTTGCCGGGGGCGCAGTACAGAGCGGTGACAGCGGGGTCGAGGGAGAGAGAGCGGCACAGGGCGTGTTCGCGGGCGCCGCCGCCGATGACGAGGACCTTCACGGGGTGCAGCCTAACCGCCGGGGACAGAGGCTCTCGACGGGCGCCGCTCCGTGGACAGCCCGGGAGAAGCGAAGGGGGGCGGGGCAGGTCCGTGGCGTTCTACTCGTTGGTGAACTCCTCCACGACCGTGGCGCCCAGCTCGCGGACGATCAGGTCGTGCCCGGAGAGCGCCGAGTCGACCAGATCGGGATCGTCCGCCTCGGCGGTGTCGTCCTCGGGCGCGACGGACCGCGACGGCTCGGGGGCCGCGCGGTCGTACGAGGACTGCTCGGACCGCCCGGGCTGCTGCTGCGGGGCCTGCTGAGCGGGCGGCGGGGCCTGCTGGGCAGGGGCGGCCGGGGACTCGTACGACGGGGCCGGCGGGGCGGGCGGGGGCTGATAGGGAGCTGCCGGAGGCCTGCCGCCACCGCCTCCGGCGCCCGTTTGCTGGGGCTGGCCGCCGCCCGACGCGTCGACGACGGCGTCGACCCGCCACTTGGCGTTGAACTGCTCGGCGAGGGCCTGCTTGAGCACCTCTTCGCTGCCGCTGCTGGAGAAGGTGTCACGGGCACCGGCGTTGAGGAAACCGAGCTGCAGGGTGCTGCCGTCGAACCCGGTGACCTGGGCGTTCTGGCTGAGCAGGATCCAGGTGAACCGGCGGCGGTTCTTCACTGCCTCGAGGATGTCCGGCCACATGTTCCGCACCTGGGCGGCGCCCTGTGCCATGTCCTGCCCGCCGGGCGCGGGAGCCTGCGCGGCAGGCGCAGGAGCGGCGGACGGGGCGGGGGCCGGGGCGGGCGGCTGCGCCTGCGGTACGCCGCTTCCGGGCGTGGAGGCGGTCGGCCAGCCGCCGGGCCTGCGCGCCGCTTCCGCACCGCCCGCACCGCTGCCGGCTCCGGCCGCCGCGGGCCAGGCACCGGGGCGCTGACCGGCGGGTGTCGGGGCGGGCGGCTGCTGGGCCGGCGGCGCGGCTGCCTGTACCTGCTCTGCTGCGGGCCGGGGGGCCTGCTGCGCGGCAGGCGGTGCCGCGGCCTCGGCGGCCACGGGTGCGGGCCTCGGTGCGTCGGCAGGTGCGCCGCCCGGAGCCTCGCCCCGGACCGCCGCACGCGCCGCCGCGGGGCCGCCGCTGCCTCCGGCGGGCATCCCGACACCCGCCCCATGGGCTTCCGGCCCCGGTACGTACCCCAGGGCGGGCCCGGGCCCTGCCTGGGCGAAGGACGCGCCCGCGCCGCGCTCCAGCCGGTCCAGCCGGGCCTGGAACGAACGCTCGTCGTCGAAGGCGGCGGGCAGCAGCACCCGGGCACAGATCAGCTCGACCTGGAGCCGGGGCGAGGTCGCCCCGCGCATCTCGGTGAGCCCCTCGTTGACCAGGTCGGCGGCGCGGCTCAGCTCCGCGGCGCCGAAGACGGCCGCCTGGGCCTGCATCCGCTCCACCACGTCGGCGGGTGCGTCGATGAGCCCCTTGTCCCCGGCATCCGGCACGGCGGCCAGGATCACCAGGTCACGCAGCCGCTCCAGCAGGTCCGCCACGAAGCGCCGGGGGTCGTTGCCGCCCTCGATCACCTGGTCCACGACCTCGAAGGCCGCCGCCCCGTCACCCGCCGCGAAGGCGTCCACGATCGAGTCCAGCAGAGACCCGTCCGTATAGCCGAGGAGCGACGTCGCCATGGCGTATGTCACACCGTCATCGGCGGCGGAGGCCAGCAGCTGATCCATCACGGACATCGAGTCACGCACGGATCCCGCACCGGCACGCACCACGAGAGGCAGCACACCGTCCTCGACGGGACTGTTCTCCTTGCCGCACACCTCCGCCAGATAACCGCGCAGCGTGCCGGGCGGCACCAGCCGGAAGGGGTAGTGATGCGTACGCGACCGGATCGTCCCGATGACCTTCTCGGGCTCGGTGGTCGCGAAGATGAACTTGAGGTGCTCCGGCGGCTCCTCGACCACCTTCAGCAGGGCGTTGAACCCGGCCGGTGTGACCATGTGCGCCTCGTCGATGATGTAGATCTTGTACCGGCTCGACGCAGGCCCGAAGAATGCCTTTTCCCGCAGGTCACGGGCATCGTCGACGCCACCGTGCGACGCGGCGTCGATCTCGATGACATCGATCGATCCCGGCCCGTTGCGCGCGAGGTCCTGGCAGGACTGACACTCCCCGCAGGGGGTCGGCGTGGGGCCCTGCTCGCAGTTCAGACAGCGGGCGAGGATGCGCGCACTGGTCGTCTTCCCACAGCCCCGCGGCCCGCTGAACAGGTACGCGTGATTGACCCGGTTGTTCCGCAGGGCCTGCTGCAGGGGGTCAGTGACATGCTCCTGACCGATGACCTCGGCGAAGGACTCGGGGCGATAGCGGCGGTACAGCGCAAGGGACGACACACATACGAGGTTATCGGGGCGGACCGACAACCGGCCCCGCCCCTGACCGAGCACCCGGCGGAACACCACACCCCGGACACACAAGGGCCCCCCACGCACCCGCCAGAGCCAACCTACCCTTGCTGCCTTCCGGCCCTGGGGGAGTTCAGTCAGATAGCGCCACGTGAGGGGCTGACGCCCACCTTAGCCGATCCCTGCCCCCCGCCGTCCACCCGCTCCGCGGCTCCATCCCTCCCGAGGACGGTCCGGAACGATCTCGGGGGAACGTGTTCGCGAGCACCCTCCAACGTCTTGTATTGTTTGCGGCGGAGGATTCGCCTAGTGGCCTAGGGCGCACGCTTGGAAAGCGTGTTGGGGGCAACCCCTCACGAGTTCGAATCTCGTATCCTCCGCCATTGCTCTCACCGGGCAATACGTCGAAGGCCCCCGCAGCTTGCTGCGGGGGCCTTCGACGTTGATGGTCTCAGTTCTGGTCTCATCCATTTCCGACATAAGAGACACTTCATTCCGCCTACTTGCCGTCGCCGGGTCGAGTCACAGGACATCGCCTTCACTCAGAAGCGGGTTTCTGCCGACTCAGGACGCAAGCGTCCCCCGCGATCCGCCATTCTGGGTCTGTGCAGGACCGATTCCGGTCGGAGACCACCGGCACTCGTCTTTGTGAGGTGTCACCATCGGCAAGCCCAGTGGATCAACTCTGGCCGCGTGGCTGAGTGATCTGGAAGTCGACCGGCTTGAGCGGGTCCTTGCAGCTCGCCCGGATGCCGTGTCCCCGCCGGAACCACGATCGTTCGGCGAACTCGCGGACCGCCTTCAGCGCCCCGCGTCGGTGGCCCCGGTGCTGACCGGACTCTCGCTGCCACACCTGCAGGTAGCCGAGACACTGGCGGCATTGGGGCCCGTTCCATGTGCCGCCCTGGCCGATCTGGTGGATGTGACCGGAACGGAGAGCGCTCGCGGGCTGGGCGTGGCTTTGGAGGCGCTGGCCGACCGCGCACTCGTCTGGCCGGACGGCGAAGGGCTGCTGCGCATGGCGGCGCCGTTGCAGCAGGCGTGGGACTCGCCGCTGGGGCTGGACGCCCCGCTCACCCGGCTACTGGCGGACACGACCTCCGAGGAACTGCGCCGCATGCTGGTGGCCCTGGGCATCCCGTCACCCGGCACCACCAAGAAGCATCGGCTGACGGCCCTCCTGGAACACCACAGCGATCCGGAGCGGGTGGTCGCGGTGATCGCTTCGGCACCTTCGTCCACCCGGGATCTGCTTGAGCGGCGAGCCTCTCACCGGGGTGAACAGGCTCAATCACAGGCGCATTTCCTCATGTTCAGGACCCCGCCGACCGACTCCGAGCCGAATGTGCGATGGGCACTGGAGCGGGGACTGCTGGTCCAGGACCGGCACTCCGGGTACGGATCCACACGCATGCCCGCCGAGGTGGCGCTCGCACTGCGCGGAGCCGGCTGGCGCGCCCCCTTCGAGCCCGTCCCGCCCGTCGTGCGGACGGTGTCCGTCACCTCGGCGGAAGTGGACCGGGAGGCGGCGGCCGCCGCCACGGCGTTCGCCGCACATGCCGCGTCGGTTCTGGCGACGTGCTCCGCGGCTCCGCCGGTCCTGCTGAAGTCCGGCGGGGTCGGAGCACGTGAGTTGTCCCGGATCAGCAAGGCGGCACAGTGCGACGACATCGTCGTACGCCTTGTTCTGGAGACGGCGTACGACGCCGGGCTGCTGGCCCGGGACGGCGACCAGGTCGCGGCAACGGACGGATACGACACCTGGGCGGAACGAGAACCGGCGGAGCAGCTCACGGCGCTTCTCCACGCCTGGCGGACGCTTCCGCTGACTCCGGCCCAGGCGCGCGGCGAGGACGGCAAGGCGCTGCCCGCGCTCGCCGGAACACCGCCCTGCGGCGGCTGTCTACAGGCCCGGGAGGGGCTCCTCGCCGCCGCGGCGCAGCTCCCGGCGGACCGGGGAGTGCACAGGTCCGCGGAACTGGGGCCGCTGGTCGCCTGGCATCGCTCGCTCGCCGAGCAGCTCCCCCAGGACACCACGCCTTTCGCGACCGCGATCCGGGAAGCGGAACTGCTCGGGGTCGTCGCCCGCGGCGCCCTGTCCCCCATCGGTGCCGCTCTGCGGACCGACGACGCCGAAGCGCTGTCCGCCGCCTGTGAGCGGCTGCTGCCGACGGCCACCAGGGCAGCCCGTTTCGGCGCGGACCTCACCGCCGTCGTCACCGGCACACCGTCCGCCCGCCTCGCCGCACTACTGGACACCGTCGCTGACAAGGAAGCCGGTGGCACGGCATCGGTGTGGCGGTTCAGCCCCACAACCGTTCGCCGTGCCCTGGACACGGGCCGCACGGCGGATGCCATCGCGGCAGACCTGAGAGCCGTCGCGGTCGGCGCCCTCCCCCAGTCTCTGTCGTACCTGATCAACGACTCCGCACGCACTCACGGCCGTGTGCGCATCACCCCCGCTGCCTGTGTGATCCACAGCGAAGAACCCGCTCTCCTCGCCGAGCTCGTCACGCACAGAAAGCTCGCCGCCCTCGGCCTGCGCTTGCTGGCACCGACCGTGCTGGTCAGCCGGACCCCACTCGACAAGACCCTCGCCACGCTCCGGGCCGCCGGCTACGCCCCCGTTGCCGAGAGGGCCGACGGAACCGTACGCGTCGAAAAGACCCGGCGCCGACGCGCCGACGCACCGGTCCCGCCCCCTCCCCCGCTCCCAGGCCAGCGGCGGCGTTCCGTGCCGACGGTGACTCCGGTGACAGTCGACCTGAGCACGCTGGCCGCCAGGCTGCGGGCCGCCCCGCCGATACTTCCGGCTCCCGACCCGTTCGGCACCGGGGTCCCGTACGGCACGGACACCGAGGAGATCGTCGCCGGATGCGCGAAGAACCTGGCGTACAGCGATGTCCGCCAGCTCGCCCATGCCATCGACGCCGGCACAGCCATCACGGTCGAGTACGTCGCCGCCTCGGGCAACCGGACCGTACGTACCCTCAGCGAGCTCGTGCTCGACCCGCCCTACTTGTATGCGTGGTGCCACCTGCGCGACGACGAACGGGTCTTCACCCTCTCCCGCATCCACGGCGTCATGCCCGGGTAGCCGGGATCCGCGTCGTGGCTCGGTGTTCGGCCGGCCACTGCGGCGATGCCCCACGACCAAGCGCTGCGACGAGCCGCCACTACGATCGCCGACCATGGACTGGGTCGAGCGCACCGCACGGTTGAGGCAGTGGACGAGGAGCGGGACGCGGGCTCCGCACAAGCCGTTGCTGTTCCTGTACGCGCTCAGCCGGTTCCAGCAGGACGCCGATGACGAGCTGCGGTACAGCGCCGTGGAGGAGGACCTGCGGGGACTGCTCGCCGAATACGGTCCTGGTAACCGGACGACGCCCGCCTATCCCTTCCATCACTTGGTGGGTGACGGCGTGTGGGAGGTGCGCACCGAGCGCGGGCCGGGCAGCCCCGGGACCGGGGTCAGGGAACTGCGCGCAACCGGCGCCGCTGGGCGGCTGACGCCGGAGCTGAGGGCGGCGCTGCGGCGGGAGCCGTCTCTTCTCGGCCGGATGACACGGGTGCTGCTCGATCTGAACTTCCCGCCCTCCCTCCACGGCGAGCTGTGCGAAGCCGTCGGCCTGGAGCTGGAGGAGGCCGAGACCGCACTGCTCTCGGCCGCGCGCAGGCAGCGGGACCGGCGGATGCGGGAGATGGTCCTGACGGCGTACGAGTACCAGTGCGCCTTCTGCGGGTACGACGGCAGGATCGGCGCGGTGCCGGTCGGGCTTGAGGCCGCCCATGTGCGCTGGTGGGCGTTCGACGGACCGGACGACGTCGAGAACGGGCTGTGCCTGTGCTCGCTGCACCACAAGCTGTTCGACAAAGGCGTACTCGGTCTCGGCGAAGGCCATGGCAAGGGCCACCGCATCCTGGTCTCGCAGAGCTTCGTCGGCCACAGCACCGCCGCCCGCGAGCACGTCATCACGCTCGCCGGCCGTCCGCTCATCGGCCCCCAGCCGGGCGTCCGCCCCATCGCCGCCGCCCACCGTTCCTGGCACACCAGCCAGGTTTTCTACGGCAGCCCACGTCCCGCCACGACCGCCTGACCGCCGACCTGGCGGTCACGAGCACTGCACTGGTAAGGAGCGCGATACCAAGAGTATGGTCGCTTATATGGCGACGAAGAAGGTAACGGTGACGATTCCCGAGGATCTCCTGGACGAGATCCGTGCGGAGGCGGCAGAACGGGGGATGTCGGCGTACGTCGCCGAGGCGCTGCGCTTCAAGCGCGACCGGGACCGGCTGCGGGAGCTGTCGGACTGGCTGCAGGAGGAACACGGTCCTCTCACCGGGGACGAGCGCACCACGGCGTTCGAGGAGTTGGAGGGCCTCGACGCCGAGCATGAGCGCCGGCGCGCCACCGGAGCGCACGGCGCCGGAGAAGCCGCGTGAGGAAGCGGTCCGGCGAACCCGGGCAGCGGCCGCTACGCGTCTTCGTACTCGACTGCGAAGCCCTGTCCCTGGCCGTACGCGGCGACCGGAAGATGATCGCGTGGCTCGACCTCGCAGCCCGGGGTGAAGCCGAGGTCGTCACGTCTCCGATGACGCTGGTCGAGGCGTACGACGGCAGAACCACGGAGCAGCGCTGGGACTGGGTACTCTCCCGGCTCGAAGTCGCCGACATCGGGAAGGACGAGGCCCGGCAGGCCCGCCGCCTGCTGGCAGACGCCAAGCTGCACGGCCACAAGTACGCGATCGACGCAATACTCGCCGTCGTCGCGCGCCGGCAGAAGGGGCAGGTCACCGTCTTCACCTCGGACGTGGACGACCTGGAGAGGCTGGTCCCGGGGTCGATCGTCGTCAAGAAGGTATGACCGGCGTTCCGGTCTCAGTTCTGGTCTCATTCACGCCCGTCCGGTGCCGTTCACCATCCGCCCGACGTCCGGCTCCGTCCCAGGTCAGAACAGCCCCGCCTCACTCCGAACCGTCGGACGAACATGTGGAAAGCGTGTTGGGGGCAACCCCTCACGAGTTCGAATCTCGTATCCTCCGCCATTGCTCTCACCGGGCAATATGTCGAAGGGCCCCGCAGCTTGCTGCGGGGCCCTTCGACGTTGGTGGTCCTGAGCGTGCTGTCCACGGGCACTCAGCCACCCGTGAGCCGCCGAGCCGCCCACACTGCTGCCCCTTCCAGGGGTCAGGAGAGCAGTGGAAGGTCTCGGGCCACGTAGTGGACGCGCAGCGCGGGCGCGTTCGGCGAAGCTCGGGTACGCGGCGTCTGCGATGACCGTGCACCGTCCTGGCTCACCACGTCCGCTGTAACTGCATCCCCTTCGGAGGGGTTCAGGGTCAGGCGTTCGGCGGACAGGACCGTGACGCGAGGGTCGTCTCGGATCACCTCGACCTTGCACACGTCCGCAGCCGGATGCACGATGAGCAGGCGGGTGTCGGTGTCCCGGTAGGCGCGCAGGAAATCGCCGATCGGGCGGTCACCACCGAGGACGAAGAGAGTGCGGCACGGCGTCGGCCTGCCAGAGCGGGGGGCGGGGTGAGACCGCGGGGGGGGGCGGTGATCCAGGGGCGTCTCGGGACTGGAGGGGGCCAACGCCGGTGACGACGACTGCGTACGGATCTACGTACGGATAGTCAGCACGCAGCGACGCCCGTAGGAACGCAGAGCGCGCCTGAGCCTTTCTGGCCGGTGACCTGTCAACTGGCGGTAGTACTGGTGATCTCCACCGAAGCAAGGCCGTCCTCGGTAGCTCCCCTGGTGCCGGAGAACGTCCATTGCGCGGGGCTCGTCTGGGCGGGCAGCTTGTAGACGAAGACAGCGTCCTGCTTGAACCCGGGCTGGGTCTCCTCTCCGGTGCAAGCTTCATCATTTCCCTTGAACAAGTGCTGGTCTGCGATGGCATCGAAGGTACGGCCGTCGGTATCGATGAGTCCCTGGGAAATTCCCCCGCCGCATACAGGGTCGAAGGAGTCAGCACCGTCGTTGTAGACGATGGTTTCCACAACGACGTACTTCGCCCCCGCCCCGGCCTTGAGCGTCCTGGCCTCGCCATACTTGTCGATAGCTGCGGTTTCGGACTCACGGACCTCTTTCACGACAACGGTCACGCTGCCGCTCTTGGCCTTCTCCCCCATGGCGTAGCTCTTGGCCATGGGGGAGGCACTCGGGGCCGGAGCAGAGTTCTGCCCATCATCGTCAGGAAAGGTACGCGTGTCCTGCCACACCGGTGAACTGCCGCTTGAATAGACGGCGTTGCGATCATCGTCTGTACCGACTGCGACGAAAGTCATACCGGAGGAAGCTCCGGCGACGACGGCTGTCCAGACTCCCAGCAAGGCCGCAGTACGCCATGCCGGCCGATGCCCAGCGGGAGTAGACACGGGCGGAGCGAGTGGGGCACTGGTCGGGACAGGCGGGATCACGCGAGGTCTCCTCAGAACGGCCGGTTCGTGGGGCGATGTCCGTTCACGGATGAGGTGAGAGCAGAGCTGCTCGGTGTTTCACCTGCCATCCCCGTGCATCAGGACTCAGCGCAGTTAACGACTGCGGCGTAGCTCAGGACACTGACCCCGTCAACGTGGCCCACATCTGGTGGGCGGGTTGGTTGAGTCCAGGGCGCCCCAACAGTCCGCAGCAAACGCCAGGCGAGTCAGCCTTGATAACGGATTGGGCTGGTGAATCGCACACAGTCCGCCGACTGAGGTGCAGTCAAGAAGTGATGAGACGCCTGGTGAAACCCTCATGGATGAGGGACTCGTACGCTCCATGCACGTCCTCCGGGACCTCCAGCTCGATGGCGAATCCGAGCTTCGGATACTCGATGACCCGCTGGAGATCGCCGACGAGCATGTCTAGGACGAGCTTCTCGTCGCCGATGGACTTCACGTAGTCGTCGAACTCCAGCGGCTCCGACGCGCAGATGATCTCGACGTCGGGCCACAGCTTGCGGGCGGTCGCGAACGACCGCCGTTCCATGTAGGGCTTGGAGACCAGAAGCACCGTCGTCGGGGTGATGCCGGCGGCGGCGAGGACCTCTCGGGAGAGGGTGATGTTCTGCCCGGTGTTACCGGCCTCCGGTTCCAGCAGGATCGCCTCGGCGGGGACGCCTAGGTTGATGGCGTGCTCGCGGAAGTGGACGGCCTCGCCGCGCGGGAAGACCTTGGCGGTGGTGGGGCTGTTGCCGCCGGTGAAGACCAGGGTCGGGAACAGCCCGGCGCGGTAGAGCTCGACGGAGTGGGTGGCGACGCCGAGGTCGTGGCTGCCCAGCCCGATTGCCACGTCGACGGGCCGCAGCTGGTGGTGCATCTGGTGGTAGTCCCAGATCAGCGCGGCCCGGTGCCACTGGTCCTCGGTGATGGCCTGCTGGTTGTCGCTCACGCGTCTCTCCCTGGTCACCGTCGCCGGGGGCCGGCCGGCCGGCCCCGCGCTCATGGCCTTGATGCCCTCGATACTGCGTAGTTGGTGCACGAGTCCGTACTGCGCGGCAGTGCGGGCGGCCTGATCGAGGACGGGGAGTCCATCATCCCGGGTCGCCGCGTCGGAGAGCAGGATGTGACCATGAGCGGTGTCCAGCCGTACACGTTGCATCGGAGAGTCCGCGGCCCCGCTGCTGCGTGCGATGTCGATGAAGTGCAGGGCCTGGGTGAGGTCGCCGGCACCACGGCGGGCGAGGGCGAGTTTCTGATGGGCGACCGACCAGTCGTCGGGTTCGGTGAGGTCTTCGAAATCGCGGGTCGCGGACTGCATGACGCGGGTCGCGTAGTCGTGGCGACCGTTCTTGCTGAGCGCCGTACCCACCCACAGGCGGGCCCTGGCGCGGTCCCGGCGGGAGAGCCGGTCGTCGACCGCGAGGGTTTCGTATTGGCGGGCGGCGATCTCTAGCTTGCCGGACATTTCCGTGACCACCGCGAGGGAAAGGTCGAGCTGGGCGACGCGACGCGGGATGTCGAGCTGGATGAAGACCGCGCGAGCCCCGGCGTAGGAGTGCTGCGCGGAGAGTGGGCCGAGCACAGAGCCTTGGTCGCGTTTGAGGTCACCGAGCAGCGCGGTCGAACGGGCGAAAAGGTACAGGCCCTTTTCGTCCAGTTTTCGGGCGTCGAACCGCACCAACCAGCGGCTGAGCAGGCTGTCGGCGAAGGTGCAGTTCTGACGGGAGAGCGCGACCACGACGCGGTCCAGGTCGTCCGCCCACGATTCGTATTCCCAGGCTCGGGGGCCGGCGGGGGTGACGCGCAGTCCGGCTTCTTGCACGGTGCTGGCCATCTCCGACAGGAGCGTCTCGAAGCGCAGGTGGGCGGCGGCGTCCGAGCGTCCGAGGGCGGTGTCGAGGATGGCCTGGGTGTCGGGTCTGGGCTCGGTTTCGGCGCGCTTGCTCTCCCACTTCGAGACCGTCGCGACGGCTACGCCGAGGTGCTCGGCAAAGGCCCGCACGCTCAAGCGCAGGGCGAGACGCAGTGCCCTGGCCTCCAACCCGGTCCAGTGGTGCACGGTTGCCACGCCTCACTCCCTTCCACTGTCATCGAAGCAGACGCGTGCGGGCGGCGGGACGAAAGTGGAACGGAAGTAGAACGGCAGGTGATTGGTCCGGAGTTCGGGGACATCCATGCTCAGGATCGTCACCACTGTCGCCCCTTTGGACGGTCCCCGCATGGAACCCCTCACGGAACATCGCCTGGTCAGCGGGCCTGTCGTCTACGGCTTTCTGCGGCTGGTGCGGGTCTCCGAAGCCCGGCAGGAGGCACTGGTCGCCTCGCTCGCCGAATACTGCCGCAGTCACGAACTGGAACTGTCCGGCGTCTTCACCGAACGTGAGTCGAGTGCCGGCCCCGGCTCGGCGGCCTTCACCGGCCTGCTGGACGTGTTGGCCTTGCCGGACGTCTACGGCGTACTCGCCCCGGCCGCATCACACCTTGGCCCGAAGGCGATAGCCGCTGAACGCGGTCGGCGGATCGAGGCGGCCGGCTCCCGGCTTCTCCTGGTACGCCGGTCCCGCCGCGCATGCGCGGCCAGCCACCTCCACCACGGCATCCCGCCGCACAGCCCGGGAATCACCCGCCTCCTGGAGACCGAGTCATGAGGACAGCAATGATCGAATCGGTGCAGCGCTTCTTCGAGGCCCATCCCGAATCCGTGCGACAGGCCAGGGAATTCGCCTCCACCACCCTGGCCGGATGGGACATCGCGGAACGGATCGACGACATCCGCCTCTGCGTCTCCGAACTGGCAACCAACGCGCTGGTCCACGGCACTGTCTCCGACCGCGGATTCCTGGTCCGCCTTGACGCCGAGGACAACGTCGTACGCCTGGAGGTGCACGACAGCCGCCGTCGGCGCCCTGAGACTCGCCAGGCCGCCGACACCGACGTGTCCGGACGCGGTCTGGTCCTGGTAGCCGCGCTCGCCGACGGCTGGGGAGTACAGGACCGAACACCACTTGGAAAGATCGTTTGGTCCTGCTTCAAGACCGCAGGAGGGACGACCACGTGAGCAGCATCCTCACTCCGACCAGTCCCGAGCTTCGGCTGCTGGTCTCGCTCGCCGCATGGAGCTGGCCAGGGGACCGGTCCGGACGGCAGCGAGATCACCCACATCCTGATCGCCCCTGGGTCTGCCTCTGTTCTCCCCGACAATGCTGGCCCGCCCGAAGCCCGCATGCGGCGTCTCGCGGACAGCATCGGCGGCCTGGGCCGGGCGGCGGACGTGGTCCCGGACGCCGGTCACTGCCTGCAGATCATCGGCGGCCATGTGTTTCTGCACTTCCCAAGCGCCTCCCGCAGGCTGCGGCTACCGAGCCGCCCCGACTGGACCGCGCTGGTCGCCCGCACTGGCACAGCCGTTCTCCTGCTCGGTCTGGAACCGCTGTCGCAGCCCGCCGGCGCCGCTCAGCTCGACACCTACCTGGATAACGCAAGCGGGGCCGACCGGCTGGTGTTCGGGCTTGCCCGCAGCCGCTGACCCCTGGAACTCCCTGCACGGCCCCGGTTATACGGATGAGAGGCAACTGCCATGGAAACCTTCGAACGCGCCAAGCTGGATGCATACTTCGCTCGGATCGCCGCCCAGTTCGCTTCCGACGAGCAGACCTCGTCGATCCTCATCACCCATCTACTGTTCGAGCGCCCCGCATTCGTCCGCGCCGTTGCCGCGATGACCCGGCTCACGGCGGTGCTGCCGAAGCCGAAATCCATCCACCCGGCTGCCCAGCGCGAGACCGAGCGGACCGTCGCCGTCGACACCCTGACCCGCGAACTGTTCACCGACCCAGACACCGCGCTAAATTACTTCGAATCCCGGGCCGCCGGAGAACCCATCTCTCTCCTCGACGTCGGCGGCTACTTCGCCCCCACCCTCACCGACCTCCACAGCCGCTTCACCGGCCGTCTGATCGGCGTCGTCGAGGACACCGAGAACGGCCACCGCCGCTACGACGCCCTCGACAAGCTGCCCTGCCCTGTGGTCTCGGTGGCCCGCTCCCCGCTCAAGGATCCCGAGGACTTCCTCGTCGGCCAGTCCGTGGTGTTCTCCACCGAGGCCGTCATGCGCGGCCGCGGCGACATCCTCCACGGCCGCCCCGCCCTGGTGATCGGCTTCGGCAAGCTCGGCTCCTCCATCGCCAGGCTCCTGCACGCCAAGGGCGTCCAGGTCACCGTCTTCGACATCGACCCCGTCCGACGTACTCAGGCCCTGTCCCAGGGTTTCACCGTCGCCCGCGACCGCGAGACCGCTCTCACGGGTGCCGGCCTGGTGCTCTGCGCCACCGGCGCGGTCTCCCTGCGCGGCGAAGATTTCTCCCACCTGCGCAACGGTGCCTACGTCGCCACCGTCACCTCCAGCGAGGACGAGCTCGACCTCGCCGGTCTGCCGGACGTCTACACCCGCACGGTCGTCGGCGACCACGTCACCCGCTACCAGACCACTGGCCATTACTTCTATCTGGCGAACGGTGGCAATGCCGTCAACTTCATCCACGGCGCGAGCGTCGGACCGTTCATCTTCCTGATCCAGGCCGAGATCCTCGCCGCGATCAGGATGCTCGCCCGCGGGGACCTCACCCCTGGCATCCATGAAGTCTCCGCACCTGACCGCGAGGCCATCGCGGCGACCTGGCTCTCCTACTTCAACAGGTGATCAACATGCCCATCACGGCCCAGCACATCCGCGCCACCGTCAACGCCTACCTCGACCAGCGCCCCGAGGACAAGCGCAAGATCGCCGTCGTCCAGGGCCTCCTCGACGACGACGGCGACCTCACCAGTCGCAAGACCCTGCCGGGACACGTCACCGCCGGCGTGATCCTCGTCGGCCGCGACGGCCGCGTCCTGCACATCCTCCACAGCGCCACCGGCAAGTGGCTGCTGCCCGGCGGCCACATCGAGCCCTCGGACAACACGCTCCTTCAGGCCGCCGGCCGTGAGCTCGCCGAGGAGACCGGCATCCCGCCCTACGTCGTCACCCCGCACAGCGAGATCCCACTGCACATCGACGTCCACCCCATCGACGCCAACCCTGTCAAGGACGAGCCCGCCCACCAGCACTTCGACTTCCGCTTCCTCTTCCGTACGACCGCCGACATCGGCGAACTGCAGGCCGAAGAGGTCGCGGACGCCGCGTGGCGCTCGGTGGAGAGCCTCACCGACGAGCAGTTGAAGCGGCGGGTGGTCCGGACGCTTCTCAAGGATCCTTTTGCAACTTGATCAGGAGGAGGGTGCGAGGGCGACGACGGCCGTGGTCCGGATGGTGCTGAGGTTCCAACTCTGGGGCCTCCAACCGCGCTCGTCTCTCACGCCTGTCGAGCGGAGTCGCAGTGGAGGTCGAATCACGCACGCGCCGAGCTCATGTAGCTGTCGGTCCGTGACGTGGGCCTGTCCAGCTGCGCCACGAGCGTCTCCCGACGGGAATTCAGCGCGGCGCAAGAACACCCCGTGCACTCCGTTGCAGTTCAGGGCGCTTGCGGCCACCACTGGCCCCCAGGCGAACATGTGGAAAGCGTGTTGGGGGCAACCCCTCACGCGTTCGAATCTCGTATCCTCCGCCGTTGCTCACCGGGCCCTTCGACGTTCGTAGTCTCGACGAGACCCTCCGGAGCCCTCCGCGCCGCTGCCTTCGGACTCGTTGGCGGCTTCGCAGATGAGCCCGTCCGACCCGCTGGGCCACGTCGGCGAGGATGCCGCCCGTCACGTGCCGGTACCGGACCGGGGGCGGTGTCGTCCCTCACCGACCGTGGCCATCGTGCCGGCCTTCGGCGTCGTCATCGAGCCGCTGCATGCTGACGCGCCCCGGTCGGGCTCCGCCCCCGCCGAAGCCCGACTACGCCGAGGGCGAGGGGGTCCTGGCAGAGAGCTCGGTCACACGGGCCTCGAAGCACTCCCGCTCGCCGCCGGCCGACGCCGGCCGGAAGCAGGCCCGGACGGTGCCGCCGGGGGTGGCCTCGGTCATCCCGGTGTAGACGAAGGTCGCCGCGTCCTCCGCATTGCCGATGCGCACGCTGTGGGTCGGGCCGTCTGCCGTGACATCCACCCGGTCGCCGATCTCGGTCCCCCAGGTCCGTACCCAGCTCGCCCCGCACTTCTTGCTGTGCCGCAGTTCGACGTGCGCGCCGGTCGCGGTGCGGTGCGTGGCGAGGGTGTCGGGGCCGATGCCACAGATCAAGCGCATCGGATCCCGCCCTTCGCAGGCGGCCCCATGGCACAGCGGAGCGAAGGAGAAGGGGACGGAGGCGGGCGACGATTCGTCCCTGGGCGCCTCCGGGTCCGGCAACAGGAAGAGCAGCACGACGGCGACACCGCCGACGATCACGCTGTAGGCCGACGCCAGCAGTACCAGGAGTCTGGAACGCCCAAGGAGTCGTCGAGGCCCTTCGGTCGTGGCGGCCTCCGCGGGCTGCGGCGGCGGCCCTTCTGTCGAAGAGGACGAAGCGGGCTGGGGGGTGGCCACCGAGCGACCGCTCCAGCGCGACTCGGCAATCTCCCAGAGGGCCAGCAGCCGCCCCTGCGGTTGGTTCGCGAGACGGCACAGCTCCTGTACGGCCTGGCGTGGAGGCAGGGCCTTGCCGTTGAGGTAGCGCTCCCACGAGGACTTGCTGTACGCCGTCCGCTCCGCCAGTGCGGCCAGGCTCACCCCCGCACCGGCCCGCAGTTCCCGCAACGCCGCGACCAGCCGGGCATGTTCCGGGGTCACGTCGGATCTGCCTCACGCAGGGCATTCCAGGTCGGCGGGTCGATGACTCCGTTCACGATCAGCCCGTTCCTCTTCTGCAGGTGCTCGACCGCTCGTCGGGTCTTCGGGCCGAAAACACCGTCGATGTCCCCCGGAACGGTACCCGCCCGGCGCAGCAGACACTGGGCCTCGGCCACTTCGAGGCCCACCTGGGTGTTGGAGAGGAGCACGTCCGCGGTCGGGCTCAACCCCGCGTGCCAGCGGCCGTCGTGTCTCTCCAGGCGGCAGGCGTAGATGACCGGGACCAGAGTCTCCGACACGGTGGCCGGCGCGGTCGCGGCGGTGGCGTCGCGCTGGTGGGCGAGCTGGGCACGGGCCTCGGTGAGCCGCACGGCCAGCAGGAGAGCCGCGGAGGCGGACAGGACGGTGACCAAGGCCGCCGCGGTGAGCGCGGCGCGCAGGTGGCGCCCGTACGGCTGCCGCTCCCCGGAGACCTGTGCCGGAGCTGCGGGCAGGCTCTCGGGCACCCGGGCGGCGGGCTGCCGTCCCTCCCACCAGCGTTCGGTGGCGATCTCGTGAAGCGCCAGCAGGTGAACCGGATCCTCGCCGCATACCCGGGACATCGCCGCCACGGCCTCCTGCGGCGGCAGGGACCTACCGTTCAGGTACCTCTGCCACGACTTCGCGCTGTATCCGGTCCGCGCGGCCAGTTGCCGCGAGCTGAGGTCGCTGCGGTCCTTCAGCCCGCGCAGCCGGACGATCAGCTGACGGGCGGGCGGGGGCAGTTCCGCGGGCAGTTCCTTCCAGCGGGGCACGCTCTTCCCATCACGTTCCGGACCGCAGGCGCGGCCTCCATACGTCGGTCTCATTCTGCATCAGCGTCACGGGCCACAGAGAGAGGGCGTCCGTGCGACAGCCCGGCGGGCCTCCGCCCGGATGCGGAACCGGTCGCCTCTCCTGCGCCGTGGGTCCCGCCGCGGGGACTTGGCGTTCGGCATCTCCGCAGGCCGGGATGCGGGACGTCCCGGGACGGGGCCACTTCCGCGGCAGCTGTAGCCGACCGCCGCGCCGCTCCCGCATGCTCGGTGCAGAACCGGCCGGATGCGGGCGGCTCCCGAGCAGCAGGGCGTCTCCGAGACCAACACGAGGAGGAGCCCGGGCTCTTTTTCGGGCACGCCAGACCTGAGGCAGATTCCGCATACCTTGCGAAATATGAGAGATGTCCACGAAGCCCCGTGAGGGTTCGTGAAGAACGTCTTGTCCGAAATGAAACCACGAACCAGAAGGGTCGAATCATGCAACGAGCCTCCATGCCGCTCCGCATGCGGATCGGAGCGCTGGGGACTCTGTCTCTCCTTGTTGCCGCCGGCCTGACGGCCAGCCCGGTGATGACTACACCGGCCCACGCCGCCTACGGTCCCTGCAACACCACCTCATGGCGTGACGTTCCCACTCTCGGCGGGAAGAACGAGTACAAGATCCCAGCTCGTTCGGGCAATGGAATCTCCTGCTACATGGGCTACCGCGAGGGCTCTTCCTCAGCGGTCAAGGCCCTTCAGCAGGCCATCACCATGTGCTACCCCGGCACCTGGGCCGCCAGGAAAATCAACTCCGATGGTATCGACGGCATCTACGGCACCGACACGGTCGAGGCGGTGAGATGGCTGCAGATCAACGAGTTCGAACTCGCCGGCAGCGCGGACGGAGTCTACGGCCCCCAGACGCGAGGGAAGATGCGGTGGCCGCACTATTACGACCGTGGTGCGCTGCTGAACGACTGCAGCAACCCGTCCACGCTCTGACCGGACCGGCCGAGCGATATCCGGTGACGTTTCTGGACTGTCCTAAGGCGCCTGTCGGCTCGGCGGATTCGCAGGCGGCGGCGGGGAGACGACATCGCCGCGAGGGACCTGGCAGGAGAGGCGGCTACGGCTACCGGGGAAGCCCCCCGAGCCGTATCACGGGCCTCCATTCTCGGACGAATAGAAAGCTCAAGGCTGCCCTATCAGGCAGCCTTCATATCAGCGAGGAAACAGTGCACAAGCGACGCATCGTTCTCGCGGCCTCTGTGGTCGCCATGAGCCTCGGCCTTTCGGCCTGCAACGGCGACGACGGCGAGTCGGCGGCGAAGGAATCTCCGTCGGCGTCCGCCTCCACGTCGGCCCCGGCCTCGTCCGAACCGAGCAGCGAGAGCCCGGCCGACGGCGGTGCCGCTCCGGCCGAGGGCGACGCCACCGCGCCGGGCACGAAGCTCAAGGTCGGCGACCGGGCCGTTCTGCCGTTCGAGTACACGAGTGACAAGAAGGGCACCATCGCGGTGACCGTCACGGCGATCGAGAAGGGCGCCGAGGCCGACATGGACGCCTTCGGCGACAAGGCGAAGGGAATGACGCCCTACTTCATCAAGATGAAGGTGGAGAACGTCGGCGGCACCGACCTGTCGTACGCCTCGCTGAAGCTCGACGGTGTGCTGGAAGGCGGCGCGGGCACGGGCGTCATTCTGATGGGCGACATCCCGGGCAAGTGCGACAGGGAGAGCGCGCCCCGCGAGTTCACCACCAAGGGCGCGTCGTACGAGACCTGCTCGCTCACCGCCACGAAGACCGCGCCCGTCACCGGCGCCGAGTTCGACGAGGGCGACACGTACAGCGACAGCCCGGTCGTCTGGACCGGCTGAGGCAGGTTCACGCCATGGCGCAGCCGGAGGGTGGCACCAGCGAGGTGATCGCTCCGGGCTCCGCCTTGGCCCTCGCCGCCCACAGGCGCCGACGCCACGACTTCTGAGCGGCTGCTCGACATCGCGGCCACCAAACCCGCCCCCAGCCCGGACGGCTCCCACAGTTTCGCCGCGTCCGCGCCTGCCTCGGCCGGTGGGACAGAGCCACGATCACGGACTGGCGGTCCCTGGGTGAGGGGCCCTTCGTCGAACCGATCACGGTCCGTCGCCTGAGCGGCGGGCCTCGTCACTGCGCGGCGTCCGCACCCCGCCGAGGGTTGCGGTCATGGGCGTTCAGGCGGGTCCGTCCAAGCGATCACATACCACTGGGCCCCAGGTCAGAACTTCTGCGAACCCAGCCGGACCTCCGCACGAACAGTCGGAAAGCGTGTTGGGTGCGACCCCTCACGAGTTCGAATCTCGTATCCTCCACCACTGCTCTCACCAGGCAATACGTCGAAGGGCCCACCGCTTGCGGTGGGCCCTTCGACGTTGGTGATCGCAGTCGGCCTGCACGGGTCCTGACCGTCTCTCCGAGCGGGACTGCCCCCTCAGGCTGGAACTCGTCGGCCAGTCGGTTCAGCCACGTCTCTTCGGCCGATGGCATCGGTGAACTTCCGTGCCACCTCCTTCAGCATGACCTGATGGCCCACCAGAACCCAGCGGATCACTGGACACACGCCGGGATACGCTCACGGCCTTGGCACGGGCCGGTCACCTTGATCGCGGGGGAATTATGGCGATGTCATCGCGTGGTCGTGTACCGCTCAGAGTGACCTGCGCGGCCTTCGCCGCTGTGCTGCTCGCTGGGGGAACAGTTGCCTGCGGAGGGGGCTCGGCAAGTAGCTCTCCGTCTCCGCATCAGGGCTCGCCCAGGTTGTCGCCCGCGACGGCCGTGGAGAAGGCGGCGGCGAACTCCGAGCGCATCACGTCGCTCCACTACCGGGTCGCCGGGACCGTACCGGACAAGGGCCGTCTGGAGGCCGAGGCATCCATGAACTCGGAACCCCTGACCATGGGTATGAAGTTGAACGCGATCGACCAGGGTGGAGACGGCCAACTGGAGGTCCGCTTCGTCGACGAAGTGATGTACGTGGGCGGGAGTGCGATCGACGTCGAGAAGCTGGACGGCAAGAGCTGGCTCTCCGCCGACTCGGCTGTATGGGGACGCGGCACGGCGGACAACCAGTCCTACGGCGTACTGCCGCGTCAGATCGAAGGCAACCCAGCCGTGCAGTCCACGTTCCTGACCGCTTCCAAGGACGTGCGGAGCATCGGGACGGAGACGATCGACGGCACCCGGACCACTCACTACAGAGGAACGGTCACCATGACCGGCATCGGCGCCGCCCGTGACGCCGCCGTGAGCACGGCGGCTCGGGAACGCCAGATCGACAGGCTTGATCAGTTCATAGCGATGCGCATCAAGGGCACGCTCACGGTGGATCTGTGGATCGGCGACAACAACCACGCCAGGCAGTTCCGCATGCGGGGAGACACGTACGCCACGCGGAGCCGTGAGGACAAGGCGCTCGAGATCATCGACGGCGAACCCCTCGACCTGACCTTCACCTTCCTCGACGTCAACCAGCCGGCGACCATCGAGGCACCGCCGTCCGAAGACACCGCTGACCTCGCCGCACAAGTGGACGAGATACAGGCAGGCTGAGCAACACCCAGGAAGAACGCGCCTGTCCAGCTCGGGCCACTGCCCCGACCGGGCACGTGGACCGGGGCGCTCCCTCTGCCGCCCGGAAGCACCGGGTCCTCGATGCGGACCGGCTTCCCGTCCACTCCGGCATCTACCCCCGATGTCCGCTTCGTCCGGAGCACCGCACCGACCGGCACCGCGACGGATCGGGGCGGTCACGGGCCTCGATCCGCGTCGGAGATGGCTGAAAAACTAGGCACTTCTTCCAGAAATACCTTCTGTGCCTATTGAGTCGGCGGGCAGACTCGGTGCGTGTTCTCACCGCGTGTCCTCACGGAGTTGCCGGGACGCGTGCCAGATCGCGCAGACACACCGGTGTCTGCGCGGCGACCGGACGAGGGGGAGAAAGTGAGCGGCATCGTGGTTCATCTGCCACCGCGGAGCGGCGGGGGCGAGCCGTGCGGTGGCCCCATGACGTTGCGGCTGGGCCCGGGAGAGACGGCGCGCTTCGGACGGGGCTCGGCGGGGGCCCCGGTCGAACTCCGCCTCGAAGACGCGGCGATCTCCCGGCTGGCGGGGGAGATCCGCGTGACGGACGACCACTGGCAGCTGAGCAATCACAGCACGAGCCAGAGCTACCTGGTCGAGAACCCGGAGGGTGCTGGGGAGTACCTGAGAGTGCCGCCCAGGCGCGCCGGGGCGCCCATCCCCTTCGAGTTCTCCCGAGTCCTGCTGCCCGCACGCGGCAACACCGCCGTCGCCTTCCACGTGTTCGCCCCGGACCATGTCTACCTGCCCGGGGACGGATCGGACGGCCAGTGGGGGAGTCGCACCGTCGCGGCCTACTCCTTGGACGAGACCTCGCTCTACTTCCTCGTACTGGTGGCGCTCTGCGAACCGCGCCTGCGCGACGAATCATCGGTCGCGGTGCCCACGACACCTCAGATCGTCGAACGGCTGCGGGATCACGACGCCTGCCGCCACCTGACGGCCAGGGCCGTCAGTTCACACATCGACTACCTGGCCGACGAGAAGATGCGGATCGGTGATCCGGCGGAGCGCGGGCCCCGTACGGGAGCGCGCCGCAACGGCAAGCGGGAGGCGCTCGTCGGACTCGTGCTGCGTTTCTGGCTCGTCCGGGAGGAGCACCTGGCGCTGCTGCCGCGGCGGGCGGGGGCCGCCCCCCGGGAGTGGAACACGCCATGACCGGGCAGTCGCGTCGAGGCGACCCGTGGCCCGGAGTGATGGCGCTGTCCGGCCCGGCGGGCACAGCCGGACGTGACGGTACGGAGCCGCTCCCGCGTGGCTACCGCGTCCTCGACTGGGAGGTCACCGAGCCGATCGGGGCAGGGGGCTGGGCCGACGTCTACGCGGGACGCCGCGTCAGTGGCGGTGCCCGCGACCGCCACGGTGGCGGCCGTCCGGCAGGTCCCGAGGAGGTCGCGCTCAAGTTCCTTCCGACCGCCGGTCTCGCACCGCGCCAGGCTCGCGGCGTCGCGGAGTCCGCACGCCGGGAGGTCGAACTCGGAGGCGGTACCGGCCATCCGAGGCTGATCCGCCTGCTGGACTTCGTCGTGCTCAGCGAACCCGACCGACCCTCGCTCGACGGGACGATCGTGCTGATCATGGAACGGGCCGCGTGCAGTCTCCGGGATGTCCTCGGCAGGGGAGTCGCCGAAGCGGAAGGCGCACGCCTGGTCACGGGCGTCTGCGAGGGCGTGGCGCATCTGCACCGCAGCGGTTGGGTGCACGGGGACCTCAAACCGGAGAACGTCCTGCTCATGGACGACGGTTCCGTCAAGCTCTCCGATTTCGGCCTGGCCGCTGAACTCACCGGCACCCACGGCTATGCGCCACCGATGGGAACCATGGACTACCTTCCGCCGGAGCGCCGGAGGGCTCCGATCGGCGAACGTGGAGTCGAGTCCCGGCCGAGCACCGACATCTGGGCACTGGGCGTCCTGATGCACGAGGTGTTCGCCTCGGGCGTCTCGCCGTTTCCCGGCGCCACCCCGATGGCGCGTGCCGCCGCCGTACAGGAGTACGCCGAAGGGCGGGCACGGCTGCGTACGGACGGTGCGGTGCCGCCGTTCTGGCATACGCTGATCGCTGACTGCCTGGCCCCGACCCATGCGGCACGTGCCGCGCACACGGCCGAGAGCCTGCTCTCCCGTATCGCCGCGGGGCCGACCGTCACCGACCGCGCGGGGAGGCGACCCGCGCCACGTCGGCGACGCGGTGTCCGTGGCCTCCTCGCGACCGGTGCGGTGTGCGCCGCGACCGCGGGAGGGTGGTGGTACACCGGGCCGCCCGGCGACCTGGCCGGCCCCGTGGAGATCACGGTGTTCAACGCCGAACTCGCGTGCCAGGAAGCGGCGGAGCGGGACCCCGACTGCAGTCTCGGGCTGGCGATCGATCCCTGGGGTCCCTACACCGCCGACAACGTGGTGCCGACCCGTGTGTGGCACGGTGACGTCCTCACAGCCGACTGCGGCATCGTGCAAGGGACTCCCATCATCGACGAGGCGGACCGGCAGTCGTCCGAGTGGATCCGTGTCCGTCTCCCGAGCGGCTCCGCGCGGGACGCCGCCTGGCTGCCCGCTGTGCGGGCGGATGGCCGGCCCGAGGTTTCCCGGTGCCGTCACCTGCCCCCTCGTGCTGACCACGGCTCCGCGCCGGCCTCGTCGTAGCGGCGACTCCGCTCCGGCCCCTTCCGGTACGGAAGCCCTCCCCCGTCACCGACCCAGCCCACCAGGGCCCGAGAGCTCTGTCACTCCGGATCGTTCCGGATGCCGCCGTGAACGTCGGGCGGCTAGCTTCCGAGCGGGCGGAATCCCCGACGCCACCACTCACCGGAACAGTTCCCCGACCAGGAGGAAAAGTTGAGCGAGCAGCACCGCACCACCCGCAGAAACCTTCTCAAGGCCGTCGGCGGAGTCTCCGCGGCCGTGACTCTCGGCAGCGCGGGCGTCGTCGCTTCGGCCTCGTCGGCGGGCGCGGCCGCCCGGGGCGCCACCGCCGGTGACGGCTTCGGTCTGCACATCGTGGACCGCATGGAGAGCGACCCCCGCATGTGGTACTACCGGTTCCAGACCGCTGCGATCGGCGGCTGGTCCCCTGCCGTCAACGTCCTGCTCCCCGACGACTACCACTCGAGCGGTCGCACGTATCCCGTCCTCTACCTCCTTCACGGCGGCGAGCAGGACTTCATCTCCTGGGACCGCTGGGGCATCCGTCCGGCGACCGCCGGTAAGCCGGTCATCGTGGTGATGCCCGACGGCGGACGCGCGGGCTGGTACTCCAATCCGGTCAGCACCAACGTCGGCGCCCGTAACTGGGAGCACTTCCACATCGAGCAGCTGATCCCCTGGATCGACGCGAACTTCCGGACGTACGCCGAATTCGACGGCCGCGCCGTCTCCGGCTTCTCGATGGGCGGCTTCGGCGCGCTGAAGTACGCGGCCAAATACTGGGGCCACTTCGCCTCGGTGAGCTCCCACTCCGGTCCGGCCAGCCTGCGAGGCCCCGTCGCCGGAGTGAACGGCGCGGTCGTGCACTGGGCCAACGCCTCGTCCGCGGCCGTCGAACTGGGCGGCGGCACGGTCTACGGCGCGCCGTTCTGGGACCAGGCGCGGGTCACCGCGGACAACCCGATCGAGCGGCTCGAGAGCTACCGGGGCAAGCGGGTCTTCATGGTCGCCGGCACCAGCCCCGAGCCGACCTTCTGGGACACGTTCAACGAGGTCGGTGTGCTCGAAACCCAGCGGGAGTTCCGCGGTTTCCTCGACAGGGCGGGCATCCAGCACGAGTCGCACGAGAGGGCGGGCGGCCACAAGGTCGACCCCGGGTTCTTCGATCGCGACCTCAACGGCATCATCGGCCGCCTCCGCAAGGCGTAGCCGGACGCGGCGTCGCGGCGGCTGCCTCCGGGACCGGCCCTGCGACGGCGCGACGTTCCGCGCACCGACCGTGCCGAGAGCGGCCGTACGACACGCACTGCTCAACCGGGCGCCGACGGAAGGTCCCGAGCCGCGTAGTAGGCGCGCAGCGCGGCCTCGCTGCCGGAGCCCATGGCGGTCATGATCCGCTGGAAGCGGGCGGAGCGCAGGTCTCCGGCCACGATGACGCGGGGGTGCTGGTCGGCCGGAGGACAGTAGCCGTCGGCGCCTCGGACAAGGTCTCCGGGCGGGGCGGTGGGCGCGTTCCCGATGCTGAGGTAGGCGGCGTCCGCGGTGACCGGGCGCCGTGCTCCGCCCTGGCTCACCACGTCCGCTGATGCCGCGCCCCCTCCGGAGAGGCGCAGGGTCAGGTGCTCCACGGGCAGGAGGGTGACGCGTAGGTCGCCGCGGATCTCCTCGGTCTTGTACGCGTCCGCCGCCGGGTAGGCCACGAGCAGGCGGACGTCGGTGTCCGGGTGGGCGCGCAGAAAGGTGCCGATCAGGCGGTCACCGCCGAGGACGAGGAGAGTGCGGCCCTCGGCGTCGTCCGCGCCGGCCTGCCAGAGCGGGGGCAGGACGAGGCCGCTGGGCGCGGTGATCCAGGGGACGTCGCGGGGCTGGAGGGGGCCGACACCGGTGGCGACGACCGCGTACGGGGCGGTCAGGTGCGCACCGGTGTCCAGGGTGACGGCGACGTGGTCGTCACCGGCGCGGAGTTCGACGACGTGGCGGCCGAGTTCCGGACGGCACAGCTCTGTGCTCCTCAGCTCGGCGGTGATGGCGTCGGCGAGCGCGGGGCCGGCGGTGTGACCGCCGAGGACGTTGTTCAGGGCCCCGATCCGGTAGAGGTTGCGACACAGGGTGTCCGGCTCGATCAGGACCGAGCGCATGCCGACGCCGGCGGCCATGCGGGCAGCGGCGCAGCCGGCCGGTCCACCTCCGACGATGATCAGGTCGGTGTCGTGGGACGCGGGCGAACCGGGGCGGGACGGGGTATCGGCCATGGGCTATTTCAGCATCGGGGCCTCCGGCGCGGACCCGGAACTGCGCGCCCGACACATCATCACCGTGGCGGACAGCATCGCCGTCCAGGCCGCAGGTGGCACCATCCCGACCGGCCGGGGGCCACGGGACCGGCCGGAGCACGCCGCTCGGTGCCGACCCGGGCAACGGCGCTTATCGGACACAGTCGCCGGGTCGGCAGTGGAGGCGGTCGCGGCAGCGTAGAACTCAGGGCAGGCAGGAGCGCGGCGGGGAAGGGCAACAGGTGCTGTCGGACAAGGCATGGCACGATCTCCGGGGCCAGGGGCCGACCCGCGCCTTTCGCGAACGCAGTGTGATGCTGAGGCAAGGTTCTACGGGCACGCACTTGCTGGCCCTCACCGCCGGCCTCGCCAAGGTCGTCCGACGGGAACCGGACGGAGTCGTGACCTGGCTGGCCTTCCGGGGGCCGGGTGACCTGCTGGGAGAGGTTTCCGTCTTCCACGACACCCCGCGGACGGCGGAAGTCGTGGCGCTCACCCCTTGTACGGCTGTCGTGCTGGAGGCCGAACGGTTCCGCCGTTTCGTCGAGGATCACGGACTCATCATGGATCTGATGCGTCAGGCCCTGTCCCGGCTGCGGGAGTCGGACATACACCGCACCGAGCTGCTGACGCTGCCGCTGATCGTCCGGCTCGCCCGAGCCCTTCTGAGGCTGGTCGAGCTCAATGCCTCCGGCACCACGTCGGGTGTCGTACGGCTGACCGGCCTGAGCCAGGAGGAGATCGCCCAGGCGATCGGGGTGACACGCAACGCGGTGATCACCGGGCTGCAGCGTCTGCGCGACGCCGGCGCGGTGGAGACGGCCCGCAGAGTGATCGTGGTCAAGGACATGCAACTGCTGCGGAACTGGGCCGTGAGCGCGTAGGGCACCTGCGCCCCACTCCAGGGATCGCCCAGGCCGATCAGGCTTGCTCGTACCGCTGACAGCCAGTCGTTCACATCCGTCTCCGCTGTGACGTGGACCACCTCCTCAACGCCCTGCTCTGTGCAGTCGGACCGACCGAACCGCCGGATGCTCGGAGCAGCCGGCCGACGGCCTCGTCACCGGCCCCACCGTCCACGAGGAGACACCGATGTTCACACCCATGCCCGCACCCCACGCCGAGAGCCGTCCGCTCCCTCCCTACCGGGCTCTGTTCGCCGTCGACGCGAAGGACTTCACCGGCCTTCCCGCCGTGCAGCACGGCCCGGTGAGCCGGCTGATCCCGGAACTCGTCGACCAGGCACTGGAACGCGCTGGCCTCCATGAGCTGCGCGACTCGAAGCGGTTTCCGGCCAATACCGGAGACGGTGTGGTCTTCGGCTTCGACCCGGCGCTGCTCCCCTTCGTCCTCTGGCCGTTCCTGGGAGTCCTGGACGACGTCCTGGGTGCGTACAACAGGCAATGCGTCGGTCCCCGCATCCGGCTCCGGGCCAGTGTGCACGTCGGTCCCCTGCCGGACGCCGACAGCCCCGGTGACGGCAACGGCACGGCCCGGAACGACACGCATCGGCTGTTGGACTCCCGCCCGGTCAAGGCCATCCTCGCCGCGTCGAGCGAAGAGGTCACGCATGTGGTCGCGATCATCTCCCAGCGCGTCTACGAGGACGCGGTGGTCGGTGCCTACACCGGCCTGCACCCTGATCGTTGTGTCGAGGTACCGGCCACGGTGGAGGGCACGGCCTTCTCCCAACGGGCGTGGTTGTACGTGCCGTCTCCGTCGGGGAACCTCCTCCAGGCCGGCGTAGGACCGCGCGAAGAGTTCACGGAGCAGCCGGACGCGTCGGCCGGTCAGGAAAAGGATCCGGCGGCTCCGTCCGCTACGCGCTACAGCGGCAACACCCAGCGTGTGGGTGAGGGCGCCGCATTGATGGGGAACGTCGGAGGGGACTTCACGTACACCGGCTCCTCGACCTCGTACAACGGCACCAACCAGCACTGGGGAGGCGGCGACAACGTAGCGGGCGACAAGCGGGTCGGCGAGTCCGGAGACCGCCGGTGAGCACCGACCCGAACGCGGCCCGAGCCGCACCCGACCCGAGCGCCGAAGGCAGGCCGGGCCGAGGAGGCGCCTACCGCGACAACCAGCAGCGGCTGGACCAGGGCGTCGCGGTCATGGGGGGCATCGGGGGTGACCTGACCGTGATCACGGGCACCCATTTCGATGAGGCCGTCACGGACGAGATCCTCAAACCTCGCCTGCGCGAAGGCCCCTACCCGGCGGATGACGTCCACACCCGCTTACGCGGCTTCGTCGAGCCGCCGACCTACACACAATGCAGGAAGACGCTGGACAGCCGGCTCCTCGTCCTCCGAGCCCGCGGCAGCTCAGGAGCGAGCACCACCGCGTTCGCACTGCTGGCAGAACGACACGGGGCCCACGGTATGACCGGCCTGGACTCGTCGGAGGATCTCGCTCGTTGGCGTCCCAGGGAAGCGCGAGGTTACCTGCTCCAAGGGTTGCCCTCGGAAACCGCTGACTCGCTCGGCGAAGTCGGACTCACTGCGCTGGCCGACCTGTTGCGTCGATCGGGTGCCCACCTGGTCATCACGGTTCGAGCAGAGGTGGCCCTTCCCCGTGACACGATTCCCTGGCAGGTCGTCCACCGCCCGCCGCCGTCGGCCGACGTAGCTGCCGAACTCCTCGGTGCCATGGCTCGGGCGGGTGAGATCACCCCCGAACAGGGAACCGAGGCGCTGGGGCACCTCGGTTCAGCGGACTTCGCCGGTCACCTCCGCTCCCACCCGCTGCCCCAGGACGGTGTCGAGGTGGCACAAGGGCTGCGCGACCTCGTCACATCGGGGAAACCCAGCACGTCCGTACTCGACGAACTGCAGGCCGGCAGCCTCGCGGCGGCTCGCAGGGCGCTGGCGGAAGCGGGCCACCGGGCCGACGGACTCTCCCTGATGGCGGCGATCTCGTTGCTGGCCGGACAGGACCGGACGGTCGTCGAGGAATTCAGCGCGACTCTGCGCCCTCTCATCGAGGAACGCGGCGGCCAGGCCACCGTCGGGCAGGAACCACCGGCACGCCGTGACCTGCTGGGCCCGGCCTTCGAGGATCGGTTGGAGGCCGTCGGCGCCCGCCTCCTGCCCGCTCGTTCCACGGCGGCACGGCGCTACCCCGTCCAGCCGGTCGTCTTCTCCGGGCGACACCGGTCGGACGCCCTGCTCCGGTGCCTCTGGCTGGACTACGAAGGAATGGGTCCGCTGTTGTGGAAGGCCCTGGACGAGGCTCCCCGTCACAGCGGCATCGACCTGGCGGCAGGCCGTGCCATCGGAAGGGCTCTGGCACACGCGACAGGGCCGAACACTCTCCGCCAACTGATGCCCTTCGCCGCCTCGGACACACGATGGCGCCGTCGTCTCGTGGCCTACGCGCTCGGAGAGATGGCCCAGCGACCTTCCCTCACGGGGTCGGTACGGGAGCAGCTGCGCCACTGGAGCCGGGCTGTCCCCGTACCTCTCCGCTGCACTGTCGCCGAGACCTGCGCGGGCAGTTACGGCCTGGCCCACCCCGCAACCGCTCTGAACCTCCTGGACTCCGCTCTCGACAGGCTGGAGAAGGATCTGGATCGCGGACTGCGTGCCGCGGTGTCCTTCGCTCTCAGCGTTCTTCTCTCCGAGAAGACCAACCACGCGCTGGTCCTCGATCGGCTGCGGTCGTGGCAGACGGCGGGGCCGGGCACACAGCACCACGCCATGGCGGTGTACGTCATCGATTCGATGAGCCGCACGACGTTCCCTCCGGCAGGCGCGCCCGGCCTGGAGCGCCTTCGGCTCGCAGACCTGCTCGCCGAGCATTTCGATCGGGCCTTCGACCTGGTGGTCACGGCCCTGAACGACCCCGCAACCTACGAAGTGACCGCGGAGTGCCTCTCCCTGATCGAGAGCGACCCGCACATGAGCCGGCGGACCACTTTCCCCCGGCTGCTCGGTGCCCTCTTCGGTACGGCCCGGAGCCACCGCGGCGTCATGCGTTTCGTCCTAGGCCGCCATCGCGCCAACGCGTTCCCTCCGGCAGAAGGAGTCGTCTCATGACCGGCCCGCTCATCTCCTCCCTGAGCTCCTCACCCGCCTGGGAGCTCTTTCGCCACCGCCTCGGCATGACGACCGACCGGGCCCTGGTGTTCCTCTCGGACGGCGGGGACGACGGGATGGTGCCGCCCCGCAGCGGCGACCACTGGGGATATCCGCGCCCGACCATGCGGGCCGTGCGTCAGGGGGACTTCTACGACATCGTGTGGGTCTCGCTCTCGGAGCGGCGCATGTCGGTCGACATCCCCCGCCGGCCTCCGAAACCCCCTGCTCGCTACGGAGTCGCCTGGAGGATCAGCAACCCGGTCCTCGCGGCCAGAAACCAGATCACCGAGGAGCGGGCCCGGCACCTGGTAGCCGGTCACGTCAACGAGAACGCGGCCCTGCCCGGCACCGCGGACCCGTTGCGGAGCCCGCCGCCCCACTTCGGTACGACGGAGGTCACGCCTCCCGGCCGCCCCCAGGTCATCGACGGCTTCGGACTCACTTACTGGTTCCTGGACCCACCGGCCGCGTTCCTGCCCACTCCTGGCACCGGCGCGACACCGGTTCTCCCCGCCGGATTCGGCGAAGCACACCGCGAGGCATACCGCTTCTATCGGGAGGTCGTCGCCGGCGGCCCCGTCGGACTGGCGGCGCTCTGGCTGTTGCACCAGCCGGAACAGGCACGGGAGGTGCTCGACTGGACAGTGACCCACCGCGGTGTCCTCGCCGACCAGGACAGCTGGGAGCACACTCTCGCCGCGGCGCTCCGGTCACTGACACCGGAGGACAAGGGCTTCGTCGGCGTGAATCTGGCACGGGTGCTGAGTGACGTGGGGCTACCGCAGGGGGACGAGATCCTGCGCGGAATCAGCGGCACCGGCGGCCCGGAGGAAGGAAACAATCCGTACGAGGACTTCCGGTGAGCCCCCGCCGTCGACTGGTCCGCCGTTCAGGGGCGGCGGATCCGGAGCACGTGGTGGAGCTGTCACGTGAACTGATCGCCCAGAATCACGTCGAGATAGGCCGAGCGGACGGCAAGGCGGCCGTACTGCTGGCCACCGGGGGCACGCTGCTCGGGCTCCTTCTGCTCCGCAGACCGCCCGCCGACTTCGGGCCCGGACCTCTGTGGTGGACGGCGACCCTCACCACGACCGTCGCCCTTCTGCTTCTCCTGACAGCGCTGCTCCCCCGCCATGGACCGAGGATCAGGGAGAGCTCGCGCACCCTCGCCTACTTCGACGACGTGGTCGGAGCGGAGAAGCGGGCGGAACTGTCGTCCGAACTCCTCCTCGCCGGAGCCGACCCGCTCCCCCGTCTGTTCCGGGCCCTGACCGCGACCAGTCGGATCGCCCGTGACAAGAACAGATGTGTGCGCGGAGGCGTGCTCATGCTGCTGCCGGCCGTCGTCTCCGTGGGATCCGCGCTGTTCCTCGATGCCTGAAGGCCGGCCGGGCTCAGTCGATCCTCCTCATCACCCGGGCGGGCACTCCGGCGACCACGGTGCCGGCGGGGACATCACGAGTGACAACCGCACCGGCAGCGACCACCGCACCGGCGCCGATGGTCACTCCCTGCGTGATCACGGCAGCCGTCCCGATCCAGACGTCGTCCTCGATGACGATCGGGGCGTAGGAGAGGTACTCGCGACGCTCGGCCAGGGGCAGGGGATGGCCTCCGGTGATGAGGCTGGCCTTCGGGGCGATCATGACGCCGTTGCCGATGCGGATGCCTCCCTTGTCCATGAAGGTGCATCCCTGGTTGACGAAGACGTTCTCCCCGAACGTCGTGTTCAGCCCGCACTCGGTGAAGAACGGCGGGTAGATCACCACCGACTCCGGCAGCGGGCCACCGAACACAACGGAAAGTAGTGCCGCGCGACCCACGCTGTCGCTGAACGGAAGCACGTTCAGTCGAGACGTCGCGTCGGTCACCTCCACGATCCGTTCCGCGTGGCGCGCGAACTCCCGTGTGCGGACGTACATGACCTGCTCTGTGCGGGTGGACATGCGCAGATCCCACCACTGCGCAGGAGTGCGATCAAACAACCCTGCACACACCGGACACAACCAATGGGTGTAGAGATAGGGTGCCGGCGTGGATATCGAAGTGCTGCGGACTTTCGTGGCCATTGCCGGGGCCGGCCAGTTCCAGGCTGCGGCCGACGAGCTGGGGATCAGCCAGCAGGCGGTCTCCAAGCGGATGGCGGCTCTGGAGCGGCACCTCGACGTCACGCTCCTGGTGCGGACCTCCCGGGGCTCCCGGCTGAGCCTGGACGGACAGGTCTTCCTGCCGCACGCCAAGAAGGTCCTGGCGGCCGTCGTACAGGCCGAACAGGCGGTGCGCCCCGGCAGCCGTCCCCTGCGCGTCGATGTCCTTCATCGGCGTATCTCCCCGGCCCAGGCCGTCTACCGGTTCTACCGCTCCCATCCCGGGACGGGCCTGGACGCGGTCACGCTGGGCGAGGAGAACGCCGTCCAGGCCGCCCACGCGGTGCTCGAAGGGACCGTCGACGCGTCCTTCCGTGCTCTGTCGGCAGACCAGGTCCCGGCCGGGATCAGCACCGAACGGCTCCTGGACGCACCCCTGGAACTCCTGGTCGGGCCCTGCCATCCGCTGGCCGGCGCGCACCGGGTCAGACCTGCGGACCTGGCGGGCCACCGCATCTGGATCCCCGGGATCAGGCCGGGCACGGAGTGGGCGGCGTTCTACCGGTCGCTGTCCGAGGCCTTCGGCTTGAGCATCGACGCGCTCGGCCCCCACTTCGGTGACGAGGCCCTGATGGACGCGCTGGCCGACTCGTCCTCGCTGGCCACTCTTGTCGGCAGCGGGGACCGGTACCTGTGGCCCGAGACCCACGACCTGCGGCGCATCCCGTTGCACGATCCGACCCCGGTCTACCCGCACGTGCTGATGTTCCGCGAAGGAGACCGGCATCCCGTGCTGACCGCGCTGCGCGATCATCTGCGCACCGCGGGCCCGCGCACCCCGCACGACGTGTGGACGCCGGACTGGGTGGACGGCCGGCCCGCCGACCGGTGAAGGACACGTGACGCCCTACGCCTCGGAGAGCAGCGGGTCATAAGGGGTCGACCGCCTGCGCCCCGACATGAAGGACAGGAAGTCCCGCACGAACGCGCTCCGGGAGCAGCGCCCTTCGGCGTCCCCGACGGATCGTCCGAAGCCTCTCCTGAACAGGGCCCGGTACTCCTCCGCGTCGATGAACTGGTCCCCGTCCGCGTCGGTGACCTCGAAGAGGACCTCGGCGACCCTGATCAGCGCCGGTCCTGCCAGGGAGGGGGCAACGGCCGCGTACTCCTCCCCGCTCACCCGGCCGTCCCCGTCGCTGTCCAGGGCCGTCTGGAGCTCCCTCCACCATGCCGCGAACGCGTCGTACAGCCGGGTCTCCTCCGGCTCGTCCAGATCGAGGCGGGAGCAGATCTCCCGGGCCATGGCGGCGAGATCGGGCCAGTCCAGATAGCCGTCCCCGGTCTGGTCCAGCACCTCCGTGAAGAACTCGTCGGCACTGCGCCGGCTCTCGGTCCCGGCCGTGCCGTCCTGTTGCGCCGGCACCGGTACGGGCCTGATCAGCCGCAGCAGTGCGCCGGCCCGTTTCCCCCGGGCGCGCAGAGTGGTGAGCGTCTCGGCCCAGGGGCCTTCGGCGCCCGGTGACAGCTGGAGCAGACCGACGACGTTCTCGGTCTGGAGCCAGCCGTCGGGCAGCGCGCGGGCCAGCCGGGCGGCCATGTAGGCGCTCTGCATCAGCGTCTGGGCCCCGGGGATCTCGGGAAGCCCCGCCCGCCGGCGGAGGGCCTCGGGGAGGGAGGCCACGGTGACGGTGCCGATGACCGGTCCCGCCAGCGCACGGCCGGTCGCCCAGAGGGTGGGGAGGCCCGCGAACAGCGGTGGCGCCGGGAGGTGCTCGAAGAGCCTGTAGAGGATGATGCCCAGCGCCTCGGTGTTCTCCAGTTCCTCCGCGACCATGCGGTCGTAGTACTGCCAGAACTCGGGCAGGGTCGGCGGGAGGTGACCCGCCTCGTCCCCCAAGGCGGCCAGGAAGGCCTGGAATTCGGCGTAGAGCCTCTCCATCGTGACCTGGTCCAGGGGCTGGCCACTCAGTCGGCACATGGTGACCGAGCTCTCGAAGAGCGTGGCGACCACCCAGGCCCGCACCTCGGGGTCCATGGCGTCGTAGGGCCTGTCCCTCGCGTCCGTACCGCTCAGCCGGGTGTGCAGGCGGTTGAGCCGTGCCGCCTCCCGCTGCCGGGTGTCCTCGTCCGCTCCGAACATGCGCTGCAGGCTCACCAGGGTGTTGCGCAGCCGTCGCCACGGGTGCACGACGAAGGAGGAGTTGTCGGCCAGTGCGGCGCCGATCTGCGGATGGGCGGCCTCCAGCACGGTGGCCCTGACGACGGCCAGTGCCCAGCGGGGGTCGTTGAAGAAGCGGTGGAACTGCGCACCGGGGCCGAACAGGGAGTCGGTCGCCGTTTCGGCGGTCTCCTGGCAGGTCTCGCCGTACGGGCCCGTGGTGCCGGGGCCGCCGGTCCGCGTGGGGCCGCTGTCCGTGTTCTTCACCTTCGAGGTTCTCCGTTCGCCGACGAGGTCAGGCCGCCGAAGCGGCGGTCGCGGCTCCGGTAGTCGTGCAGGCATTCAAGGAAGTGGGGCGCGCGGAAGTCGGGCCAGAGCACCGGCGGGAAGACCCATTCGGCGTAGGCCACCTGCCAGAGCATGAAGTTGGAGATGCGCTGTTCTCCCGAGGTACGGATGACGAGGTCCACGTCAGGCGTGTCGGGAACAGGCAGGTGAGCGGCGAAGCACGCCTGGTCGACGGCGTCGGCGGACACCCCGGCACGGATCAGGGACCGCGCCGCCGCGACGATGTCCTGGCGCCCGCCGTGGTCGAAGGCCACGGTCAGCGTCATGCCCCGATTGGCCTCGGTCAGTGTCATCAGGTCGGCGAAGTCCTGGGCCAGGGGGCCGGGGATCCGCGGGTCCTCGGCCCCCAGGAAGCGGCAACGGATGCCGCGTGCGTGCAGCAGCGGCGCGTGTTTACGCACCACGCGGCGCACCAGCCGCATGAGGAAGTCGATCTCCTCGCCCGGGCGCCGCCAGTTCTCGGTGGAGAAGGCGTACAGGCTGAGCCACTCGACCCCGGCCGACCGCGCCACCTCGATGACGTCGATCACCGTCGCCTCGGCCGCGCTGTGCCCCGACGTACGCGGCAGGGACCGCTGCTGCGCCCACCGGCCGTTCCCGTCCATCACGCAGGCGACATGGCGAGGCACCGGGCGGCGCGGCTGGAGAGGGACCCCCGGCAGGGTGGCGCCCTCTTCCCGGGTGCCGACCCCGTCCGCCGGCTCGCCCTTCGCCCGCGCCTGACCGAACAGCCCTGCTCCACCGGATGTCATCGAGTGCCTCCCCTCCGGCCACGGCCGACGCACCACCGCCGCTCCGCACCTTCTGCAGAGTGCCGGTGTCCGGCTCGCGGCACACCGGGATGCCCGCATGTTCACCCGTAGAACGTCAGTCGGAGAGGAAGGTGGATCACCGGCGATGAGTTCGGTCCGCCCGGGCAGTCTCATCACCGTCTACCAGCGCAGGAGGAAGCACGTGGCACAACTGCTCAGGGTCCAGAACTTCACCGTCTCGCAGGACGGATTCGGTGCCGGCGAGCACCAGAGCCTGGAGAGACCGTTCGGCGACGCCGACCCCGGGAAGCTGATGTCCTGGGCCGGTGCCACCGCGAGCTGGCCGAATCGCACCGATCCCGGCGGGAGCCGCGGTCTCGACGACTACTTCACGCGGGACTTCTCGCGGAACATCGGCGCCGAGATCATGGGGCGCAACAAGTTCGGTCCGCAGCGCGGGCCCTGGCCTGACCAGGAGTGGCGCGGCTGGTGGGGGGACGAGCCCCCGTTCCACACACCGGTGTTCGTCCTGACCCACCACACGCGCCCCTCGTTCGCGCTCTCCGACACCACCTTCCACTTCGTCGACGCGGGGCCCGCGCAGGTCCTCGAACAGGCACGTGAGGCGGCGCGGGGCAAGGACGTCCGGCTCGGAGGCGGCGCCACCACCATCCGGCGGTTCCTCGACGCGGACCTCGTCGACACCCTGCACGTCGCGGTCGCACCGGTGCGGCTCGGATCCGGGGTCCGGCTCTGGGAGTCACCCGATGAGCTGCGCGACCGGTTCCACCTCGACGTCGTGCCCAGCCCGAGCGGGGTGACGCACCACCTGTTCTGGCGGAAGTGACCTGAAGGTCCGTCCTGGTCACGCGGATGCGGATGGCCGCCCGACAGGGTCGGGCGGCCATCCGCATCCGTCGGGACCGCTGTCAGGCCGCGAGCGTCACACCGGTGCCGGGCGTGGCGTCCGGGTAGGCGTCGACGATCAGGTTGAGCTGGCGCTGCATGTACCAGACGTTCAGGCCGAAGACGAACGTCAGCCACATGCTCGTGGACGGGCTGCACGTCACCGGCAGGCCGGCTGCGCGCTGTGCGGCCGCTATGGCCTTGCCCGTGTTGCGGAAGGAGATCAGCGGGGCGATCAGGGTCCAGCCCAGGAAGATCAGGACCAGCAGGCTGCCGCCGGGCTTCAGGTCCTGGCGCCGGTCGAACTCCTGCAGCTCCTTGTGGATCTTGAAGTACCACACCAGCTGGTAGATCCCGAGCGTGATGAGCGTCAGGCCGAGCCATACGGCGACGGGACCGCGGCGCTTCATGGCCAGGCCTGACAGCTGCCCTGCGCCGGGGGCGCCTGGGGTGTTCGGTCCGGGCGTGGTGGTGGGCTGAATTTCAGCCATGTGCGTTGCTCCATCTGCTGGTTCTGGTTCGAGCCGGAGCAGCATGGCATCAAGTGTGGGGTCTGTGTGGGTAGTTGGTCGCGCCTTGACAGACCGTCACGATGTCGTGATCAAAACGAGCACCGATCTGTCCCTACGTGCCTACAACCATCGGGACCGTCGGGAGTCCGCCCCCGTGGCCGTCGGGACGGACGCCCTGCTCAGCGCAGTTCCTGGATACGGATCAGGTTGCCCGCGGGATCGCGGAAGGCGCAGTCCCGGACGCCGTACGGCTGGTCGGTCGGTTCCTGGACGACCTCGGCGTCGCCCGTCTGCAGCTTCTCGAAGGTGGCGTCGAGGTCCTTGGTGGCCAGGAGGATCCAGCCATAGGTCCCCTTGGCCATCATCTCGGCGATGGTGCGGCGCTCGTCGTCGGTGATGCCGGGGTCGGCGGCCGGAGGGGCCAGCAGGATGGACGTTCCGGGCTGGTCGACGGGGCCGACCGTGATCCAGCGCATCGTGCCGGCGCCGACGTCCTTGCGGACCTCGAAACCGAGGGTGTCGCGGTAGAAGGCGAGGGAGGCGTCCGGGTCGTCGTGCGGGAGGACGCTGGTGTGAATGGTGATGTTCATGGAAATCACGCTAGCGGCGGTCCAGGAGGGCGGGCTTCTTGATTCCTGACCGGTCGGGTGATCTGTTTCGCCACGCACGGCGGGACCCCCGCCGCCCCGCTCTCCGCCTGGCGGCGGTAGACGGAGGGCGGCATCCCGACCAGTTCGGTGAAGCGGGTGCTGAAAGTGCCGAGCGAGGAGCAGCCGACCTCGAAGCAGACGTCGGTGACGCTGAGGTCTCCACGGCGCAGCAGCGCCATCGCACGCTCGATCCGGCGCGTCATGAGGTAGCTGTACGGCGATTCCCCGTAGGCGAGCCGGAACCGGCGGCTGAGATGGCCCGCCGACATGTTCGCGCCGCGGGCGAGCGCCTCGACGTCCAGCGGTTGCGCGTACTCCCGGTCGATCCGGTCACGCACGCGGCGCAGCCGGACGAGATCACGCAACTGCTCGGTTTCCCCGGGTCTGCTCGTCACCCGCGTGATCGTGCCATGCCGGCCCGCCCGGTGCGGCGCGATGCGCCACGAGGCCGCTTCCCGGGCGCTCCCGTCCGGATCCGACGGTCCGCGGGCCCGGCACCGCCTGTGAGGAACGCCGCATGATCCCGGGCGAGGCACGTTCGGCCCCGAAGGATTCCGCGGGCCGTGAGGACCGAGCGCGCGCTCAGACCGGGAACGAGAGGCCGCGGCTCACCCGGTCCGCCGCCGACAGCAGCATCTCGCGGACCTGTGTGGTCCGGTACATCCTGTCGGCCCGGAAGGAGATGCCCAGCGAGCCGATCGTGTCGCCGCTGTACACCGGCACCGCGATGCAGACCGTGCCGAGGGCGTACTCCTCGCGGTCCATGACGGACGGCGACGGCAGTGCGTCGAGCTGCTGGATCAGCTCCTCGCGGTGGGTGATCGTGTGGGGGGTGAGGTCGTCGAGCATGTGCCGGGAGAAGTACTCGCCGCGCGCCTCCTCGTCCAGCTCGCGCAGGACACACTTGCCGAGGGCCGTGGCGTGACCGGCGTCCTCGAAGCCCACCCACAGGTCGACGCGGGGCGCCCGGGGGCCGTCGACGATCTCGGCGACACGGATCTCGCCCTCCTCGTAGAAGGTCAGGTAGGCGGCCGCCGCGATCTCGTCCCGCAGGGCGGCGAGGGTGGGCCGGACCGCGGCGAGCCGACTCTCCCCCCGGTTCGCGGCACGCAGCCGCTCGACCGTGTCCCCGATGACGTACCCGCCGTCGTCGAGCTTCGTCAGGTATCCGTCCCGGGTGAGCGCGCGCAGCACGGGAATCGCGGCCTCCGGCTCCAGGCCGGCCAGGTGCGCGAGCTGCCCCGCAAGGGCACCGCCCGTATGGGCCTCCGCGGCTTCCATCAGGCGGAACGCCCGCTCCACGGAGGTCAGGAGCTCGGGGCTCGGCTGATCACCCATCCCCCCAGCCTGGACCTGACACGGGGAGGCCGCCACGCAGGGCGCCCTCCCCGTGGCGGCCGGGCCGGTCAGTCCTCGCCCTCCAGGTCGCCTTCCGTCTCCAGGAACACCTGGCGCAGCGCTTCGAGCACCGCCGGGTCGGGCTTCGCCCACATGCCCCGGGACTCGGCCTCCAGGAGGCGCTCGGCGATGCCGTGCAGCGCCCACGGGTTCGCCTGCTGGAGGAACTCGCGGTTCGTCGGGTCCAGGACGTACGTCTCGGTCAGCTTGTCGTACATCCAGTCCGCGACCACGCCCGTCGTCGCGTCGTACCCGAAGAGGTAGTCGACCGTCGCGGCGAGCTCGAAGGCGCCCTTGTAACCGTGGCGGCGCATCGCCTCGATCCACTTCGGGTTGACCACCCGGGCACGGAACACCCGGGACGTCTCCTCGACCAGGGTGCGGGTACGGACCGTCTCGGGGCGGGTCGAGTCGCCGATGTACGCCTCCGGGGCGGTGCCCTTCAGCGCGCGTACGGTCGCGACCATGCCCCCGTGGTACTGGAAGTAGTCGTCCGAGTCCGCGATGTCGTGCTCACGGGTGTCGGTGTTCTTCGCCGCCACCGCGATCCGCTTGTACGCCGTCTCCATCTCGTCCCGGGCCGGGCGCCCGTCGAGCTCACGGCCGTAGGCGTAGCCGCCCCACACCGTGTACACCTCGGCGAGGTCGGCGTCCGTGCGCCAGTCGCGGGAGTCGATGAGCTGGAGCAGCCCGGCGCCGTACGTCCCCGGCCGGGAGCCGAAGATACGGGTCGTGGCGCGCCGCTCGTCGCCGTGTTCCGCCAGGTCGGCCTGGGTGTGGGCCCGCACGAAGTTCTGCTCGGCGGGCTCGTCGAGCGAGGCCGCCAGGCGTACGGCGTCGTCGAGCAGGCCGATGGTGTGCGGGAACGCGTCGCGGAAGAAGCCGGAGATGCGGAGGGTGACGTCGACACGGGGGCGGCCGAGCTCCTCGTACGGGATCGCCTCCAGCCCGGTCACCCGGCGTGAGGCGTCGTCCCAGACGGGGCGTACGCCGAGCAGGGCGAAGGCCTCCGCGATGTCGTCGCCCGCGGTGCGCATCGCGCTGGTGCCCCACAGGGACAGGCCGACCGAGGTGGGCCAGTCGCCGTTGTCGGCGCGGTACCGCTCCAGGAGGGAGTCGGCGAGGGCCTGGCCGGTCTCCCAGGCGAGGCGGGAGGGTACGGCCTTCGGGTCGACGGAGTAGAAGTTGCGGCCGGTCGGAAGAACGTTGACCAGGCCCCGGAGCGGGGAACCCGACGGGCCGGCGGGGACGAAGCCGCCGTTCAGCGCGTGGACCGCGTGGTCCAGCTCGTCGGTCGTCGCGGCGAGGCGGGGCACGACCTCACACGCGGCGAAGTCGAGGATGTCGGCCACGGCCTGCGGGTGTCCCTCGGCCACGCGTGCGACGGCGGCCGGGTCCCAGTCCGCGTCGTCCATCGCCTGGACGAGCGCGCGGGCCTGCTCCTCGGTCGCGTCGGCGGCGGTGCGGGTGGCCGCGGACTCGTCCAGGCCGAGCGCCTCGCGCAGCCCGATCAGTGAGGTCGTACCGCCCCAGATCTGGCGGGCGCGCAGGACGGCGAGGACCAGGTTGACGCGGTCCTTCCCGGCCGGCGCGCTCCCCAGGACGTGCAACCCGTCGCGGATCTGGACGTCCTTGATCTCACAGAGCCAGCCGTCGAGATGCATGATGAACTCGTCGAAGCCCTCGTCCTCCGGCCGGCCCTCCAGGCCCAGGTCGTGGTCGAGCTTGGCGGCCTGGATGAGGGTCCAGATCTGGGCGCGGACGGCCGGCAGCTTGGCCGGGTCCATCGCCGCGATCTGGGCGTGCTCGTCGAGGAGCTGTTCGAGGCGGGCGATGTCGCCGTAGCTGTCGGCGCGCGCCATCGGCGGTACGAGGTGGTCGACGAGGGTGGCGTGCACCCGGCGCTTGGCCTGGGTGCCCTCGCCCGGGTCGTTGACCAGGAACGGGTAGACGAGGGGGAGGTCGCCCAGGGCGGCGTCGGGGCCGCAGGCGGCGGACAGGCCGGCGTTCTTGCCGGGCAGCCACTCCAGGTTGCCGTGCTTGCCGAGGTGGATCATCGCGTCGGCGCCGAAGCCGTTGTCGTCGGCGGACGCGGCGATCCAGCGGTACGCGGCCAGGTAGTGGTGCGAAGGCGGCAGATCGGGGTCGTGGTAGATCGCGATCGGGTTCTCGCCGAAGCCGCGCGGCGGCTGGATGAGGATCAGCAGATTGCCGCGGCGCAGGGCCGCGAGCACGATGTCGCCCTCGGGGTTGCGGGACCGGTCGAGGAACATCTCCCCGGGCGCCGGGCCCCAGTGCCGCTCGACGGACTCGCGCAGCTCGGCGGGGAGCGTGGCGAACCAGCGGCGGTAGTCGGCGGCGGGGATCCGGACCGGGTTGCGGGCCAGCTGCTCCTCGGTGAGCCACTCCTGGTCGTGGCCGCCGGCCTCGATCAGCGCGTAGATCAGCTCGTCGCCGTCCCCGGAGACCAGGCCCGGGATGTCCTCCTCGGGCCCGAAGTCGTAACCCTCGGCACGGAGCCTGCGCAGCAGGGCGACGGCGCTGGCGGGGGTGTCGAGGCCGACGGCGTTGCCGATGCGGGAGTGCTTGGTCGGGTACGCGGACAGGACGAGCGCGATGCGCTTCTCGGCTGCCGGGATGTGGCGGAGCCGGGCGTGGCGTACGGCGATGCCCGCGACCCGGGCGGCGCGCTCGGGGTCGGCGACGTACGCGGGCAGACCGTCCTCGTCGATCTCCTTGAAGGAGAACGGCACCGTGATCAGGCGGCCGTCGAATTCGGGGACGGCGATCTGCGTGGCCGCGTCCAGCGGGGAGACCCCCTCGTCGTTCTCCTCCCAGGCGGCGCGCGGGCTGGTCAGACAGAGCGCCTGGAGGACCGGGACGTCGAGACCGGTGAGGGCGCCCGCGTCCCAGGATTCGTCGTCGCCGCCGGCCGAGGCGGTGGCGGGCTTGGTGCCGCCCGCGGCGAGGACCGTCGTCACGATGGCGTCGGCGGCACGGAGTTCGTCGATGAGCTCGGGCTCGGGGGTGCGGAGCGAGGCGACGTACAGGGGGAGGGGGCGTGCGCCCGCGTCCTCGACGGCCGTGCAGAGCGCCTCGATGAACGCGGTGTTCCCGCTCATGTGGTGCGCGCGGTAGTAGAGCACCGCGACGGTCGGACCGGTGACGTCCCGGGCGGTCCGCTCCAGCGGGCCCCACGCGGGGGCCGGGGCGGGCGGCTCGAAGCCGTGCCCGGTGAGCAGCACGGTGTCGGAGAGGAAGCGGGCCAGCTGGTCCAGGTTGGCGGGGCCGCCGTGCGCGAGGTAGGCGTGCGCCTCCGCCGCGATGCCGATGGGCACCGTGGAGGCGGCCATCAGCTGGGCGTCGGGGGCCTGTTCACCGGTGAGGACGACGACGGGACGGCCGGTGGCCAGCACCTGGTCGAGCCCGTCCTGCCAGGCGCGCACGCCGCCGAGGAGCCGCACGACGACGAGGTCGGTGCCCTCCAGCAGCTGCGGGAGCTCGTCGAGGGGGAGCCGGGAAGGGTTGGCGTAGCGGTAGCTGACCGGGCCCTGTGAGGCGCGGGCGCTCAGCAGGTCGGTGTCGGACGTCGACAGGAGCAGGATCATGCGGCGTCAGCCCTTCCTCGGGGTGTCCACGCCCCGGGCAGTTGTCGGATCGGGTCTCCCCTGCTCGCGCGGAGCCGAGAGCCCGGGGAACGGAGTTCCTGACTCGCGCGGCCGGTGGGCCGGGCTCACAGTGGCGGGACCGCGCCGGATTCTCACCGGGCTTCCTCCGTGTCGCCGTCTGGCGATGGCGGACCGGACGGACCGCCACCAGGCATAGTAGGCGGCACATGGGGGGTCCTGACCAGACGGCCCCCGCCCCGACCAGGGCGGCTGCGGGTGTCCCGTACGTCACAGTGACCGTAGGGGTGGGCCACGGTCACGGTCGGTATGCTCGCCGCCATGTCCGCCTCCTCCCCCACGACCTCACCCGCGGTAGCAGGTGAGGTCGTTCCGTCCCGGTCTCCGGGCGACGCGTGTGCCCGGAGCAGCGGCGACGCCTGCCCCGGCGCGCTGCGGCTGCACGCGGCGGACGACGGAGCGCTGGCGCGGATACGCATACCCGGCGGGGTGCTGACGCCCCACCAGGCGGAGGCGCTGGGGCAGGCCGCGGAGCGCCTCGGTGACGGTGAGCTGCATCTCACCTCCCGTGGAAACGTCCAGCTGCGCGGGCTCGCGCCCGACTGCGGAGCGGAACTCGCACTGCTGCTGAGCCGGGCCGGGCTGCTGCCCTCCGAACGCCATGAGCGTGTACGCAACGTGGTCGCTTCCCCGCTCTCCGGGGTGGACGGCCTCGGGGCCATGGACGTCCGGCCGTGGCTGACCGGGCTGGACCGGCTCCTCTGCGGCAGCGACCTGGCCACGGAGCTCTCCGGACGCTTCCTGTTCGCGATCGACGACGGCCGCGGCGACGTGGACGCCCTCGGCGCCGACCTCACACTCATCGGCCACTCCGACGGAGACGCCCTGCTGCGCGTCGGGGAGCGTGACGCCGTGCTCCGCGTGCCCGCCGCCGACGGCCCCCGCGCCGCGGTCACCGCCGCCGAGGCCTTCCTGGACACGGCCCGGGACACCGGCGCCTGGCGGGTGAAGGACCTTCCGGCCGACGCTGCGGCCACGCTGCCCGACGACGTACGGCGACGGCTGGAACAGGCGGGCGTCTCCGCCACCCCCCGGTCGCGCCCTCGTCCCCCCGAAGCCCTGCCCCCCACCCCCGGCCGCGTCCCGGGCGGCGGCCGTGAGGCCGCGCTGTCCGTCGGCGTACCGCTGGGGCGGCTGGACCTGGCGCAGTGGCGGCTGCTGTCGTGCGGCGGCGGACTCCGGCTCACGCCCTGGCGCGGAGCCGTGGTCACCGGCATCGCGGCCGACCGCGCGGACGGGCTGCTGGGCGAACTCTCCGGCGCCGGTCTGATCACCGGGCCCGACTCCCCCTGGGGCGGCGTCGGGGCCTGCATCGGACGGCCCGGCTGCGCGAAGTCGCTGGCGGACGTACGGGCCGAGGCGGGGGCCGCCGTCGGACCGGCCGGACGGCTCCCTGTGTACTGGTCCGGGTGCGAACGCCGCTGCGGCCATCCGCACGGGGAGTGGATCGACGTGGTCGCCACCCCCGGAGGACACCGGGTCTCGCACGTGCGGGGAGCCGTGAGCACCGAAGCCGCGACGGTCCGGGACGACGATCCCGGCGCGCTCGCCGCGACCGTGGCGGCCGCCCGGGGCACACGCTCCTGACCGCCACGCACCACCCCCTGTCCGACCGGTTCGATGAAGAAAGCGACAGCACTGTGCACCAGTACGAGAAGGACGGACCGGCGATCTACCGCCAGTCCTTCGCCACCATCCGCGCGGAGGCGGATCTGGCAGGGCTGCCCGCCGACGTGAGCCAGGTCGCCGTCCGCATGATCCACGCCTGCGGCATGGTCGACCTCGTACGCGATCTCGCCTTCTCGCCGAACGCGGTGGCCGACGCCCGCGCGGCCCTGCGCTCCGGCGCGCCGATCCTGTGCGACGTGGCGATGGTCGCCAGCGGTGTCACCCGCAAGCGGCTGCCCGCGGACAACGAGGTCATCTGCACCCTGTCCGACCCCGCCGTCCCCGCGCTGGCCGCGAAGCTCGGCACCACCCGCAGCGCCGCCGCCCTGGAGCTGTGGCGGGACCGGATGGAGGGCGCGGTCGTCGCGGTCGGCAACGCGCCCACCGCGCTCTTCCGGCTGCTGGAGATGATCGAGGAGGGCGCCCCGCGCCCCGCCGCCGTCATCGGTGTGCCCGTCGGTTTCATCGGGGCGGCCGAGTCCAAGGAGGCCCTGGCCGCGCACCCGTCCGGTCTGGAACACCTCGTCGTGCGGGGCAGGCGCGGCGGCAGTGCCATCGCGGCCGCCGCCCTCAACGCCATCGCCAGCGAAGAGGAGTGAGCGTGCCCGAGCAGCAGCGGACCGAAGGCACAGGGCGGCTGTACGGGGTCGGGCTCGGCCCGGGTGACCCGGCGCTGATGACCGTACGGGCCGTGCAGATCATCGGCGAGGCCGATGTCGTGGCCTACCACTCCGCCCGGCACGGCCGCTCCATCGCCCGCTCGATCGCGGCGCAGCACATCCGCCCCGACCACATCGAGGAGGCCCTGGTCTACCCGGTCACGACGGAGACCACGGACCACCCCGGCGGCTACCGGGGAGCACTGGACGAGTTCTACGCCGAGGCCGCCGCCCGACTCGCGGCGCACCTGGACGCCGGGCGCACCGTCGCCGTCCTGGCCGAGGGCGACCCGCTCTTCTACGGCTCGTACCAGCACATGCACAAGCGCCTCGCGGACCGTTACGACACCGAGGTCATCCCCGGGGTCACCTCGGTCAGCGCCGCCGCCGCCCGGCTCGGTACGCCGCTCGTCGAGGCCGAGGAGGTGCTGACGATCCTTCCGGGCACCCTGCCGGAGGAGGAGCTGACGGCACGTCTGGCGGCCACGGACTCCGCCGTGGTGATGAAGCTGGGCCGCACCTTCCCTGCCGTGCGCCGCGCCTTCGAGGCGTCCGGCCGGCTGTCCGAGGCGCGGTACGTCGAGCGCGCCACCATGGCCGGGGAGCGGACCGGCGACCTGGCGGACACCGACGCGGACTCCGTGCCGTACTTCGCGGTCGCCGTGCTGCCCAGCCGGATCGACGCGCCCCGGCCCTCCCCGTCCCCGGGCCGGGACACCGGTGAGGTCGTCGTGGTCGGCACGGGGCCGGCCGGGCCGCTGTGGCTGACGCCCGAGACACGCGGGGCGCTGGCCGCCGCTGACGACCTCGTCGGCTACACGACGTATCTGGACCGGGTGCCGGTGCGGCCGGGGCAGTCACGGCACGGCTCCGACAACAAGGTGGAGTCGGAGCGCGCCGAATTCGCGCTCGACCTCGCACGCCGTGGCCGCCGTGTCGCCGTGGTCTCCGGAGGCGACCCCGGGGTCTTCGCGATGGCGACGGCCGTGCTGGAGGTGGCCTCGCAGGACGCCTACACGGACATCGCGGTGCGGGTGCTCCCCGGGGTGACGGCGGCGAACGCGGCCGCCGCTCGGGCGGGCGCGCCACTGGGCCACGACTACGCCACCCTCTCCCTCTCCGACCGTCTCAAGCCCTGGGAGGTCATCGCCGAGCGGCTGCGCGCGGCGGCCTCGGCCGACCTGGTGCTGGCCCTCTACAACCCCGGCTCCCGCAGCAGGACCTGGCAGGTCGGCAAGGCGCGCGACCTGCTGCTGGAGCACCGCTCCCCGGACACGCCCGTGGTCCTCGGCCGCGACGTCGGGGGGCCTGCGGAGAGCGTGCGGACCGTACGGCTCGCCGATCTCGACCCGGCCGAGGTGGACATGCGCACGATCCTCATCGTCGGGTCCTCGCAGACCCGCTGGGTACGCCGGGGCGACGGGCAGCAGATCGTCTGGACGCCGCGCCGCTATCCGGAGAGCTGACAGGACGGGGAGACCGCGGCGTACGCCGTGGTCTCCCCAGCCCGCTCAGCCCTCCCGGACCCAGGCGGCCATCTTGTCCATGGACCGGGCCGCCTCGGCCAGGCTGCGGGCCGCCCGGTCGAGCTCCTCCGCGAGCCGCGCCGCCTGCTCGGCCTTCTTCGCGAGCCGGTCCGCCCCTTCCGCGCCCACGGTCTCCGCGTCGGGGGCCGCCGGCGCGTTGACGGCCGTCCCCCGGTAGCCGATGGGGCCCTCGTTGTACCGCTGGTAGTAGCCGCTGAATTCGACCGGTCCGGTGCCCGCGAACCGCACTCCGGAGAGCTGTACCTCACCGGCGCCCCCGTTGCCGGTGATGTCGAGGCGGTAGCGGGTGAACGGAGCGGCCGTGGCCCCGCCGATCCGGAACGTCCGGGCCTCGAAGCGCTCGGTGAAGCGCTCCCCCGACCGGGAGTCCAGCTCCGTCCAACTGCCGCCGTCCGTCGAGCCGTAGAGCAGCCAGTCCCGGGGGTCGCGCTGCGGGAAGTCGTTGGCCGAGGTCAGCGTGTACGACGTGAGGGTGACGGGACGCTCCCACCGGAACTCCACCCAGGCCTGGGCCTCGCCCGCCAGCCACTTCTCCTGCGAGGCGTGGAGCAGATGCTCCGCGATCTCCCCGGCGGCCCAGTACTGGTCGCTCGCGTCGACCACCGACGCGTCCGCGGTGACGTCCGCCGCCGCACTCGCACCGTCAGGGCCGATGCGCAGCCCGGCCACACCCGAATTGCCCCGCTGGTCACGCCAGGTCACCCGCTCCACGGGGACCGAGCCGTCGTCGACGAGGAGCCGCAGCTCGTCGGAGGTGTGCCAGCCGCCGCCCCACCCCTCCTCGGTCTCGAACCGGTGGACGTGTACGTCCTCGGTGCCCTCCGGGAAGGCCCAGCGTCCGGTGATCCTGCCGCGGAGCTCCGCGAGCGTGCCGTCGGCGGCGCGGTGGTGCCCGTGGAAGTCGGACATGTTGGTCTGGAAGCTGATCGCCGACTCCGCTCCGTCCGCCGTGCGCCACCCCAGCTGCGCGGGCAGCGACTGTTCGCCCCGGTCGATGTGGAACAGCAGGCGGGGCCCGGGCTCCCAGGAGGAGGTGAACGGCGCGCAGCGCTCGGTCGTGTAGGCGAAGACCGTGTGCCGGGCCGCGTCCGCCGCCATCGCGCGCTCCGAGCGGCCACGCTCGTAGACGGAGTCGAGCGTGACGCGGTAGAGCCAGAGCATGCTGCGCGCGTCGTCCGCCGTGCGTATCTCCAGGGTGTTGGTGCCCGGCCGCAGCAGATGCCCCGGCACGGCGAACACGTTGTCCTGCGGCAGATCACCGCCGCCTGGCACGGTCAGGCCGCGGACGAGCACGTGCTGGTTGACCACCAGGTCGACCGGGGCGTACCCGGGGGAGCGGCCCAGCTTGGACACCAGAGCGGTCACCTTGAGCGTCGCCTCGCCGATCTCCTCGTCGGCGTCCACCTGGAAGTCCAGCGCGACCCTCGCGCCGGCGCTCATCGCCAGGTGCGAGGAGGCGGCATGGCACGCCTCGTACGTCGTGCCGCAGTTGGACACGCGGGCCGGTGTCGTGGAGAAATCGGCGAACGTGGGTTGCATGCACGGCTCCTGAGGTCGCGTCACGCTCTCCGCGCGGCGCCGGTGAGTAGGTCGGTCCCCACGCTAATGACGCCCACTGACAATCCCGGTCTGCCCCGTTCAGGGGAGGAGGGACCGCAGCAGGGAGAGGGCCTCTTCCGGCGTCCCCGCCACCGGCACACCCGGCGGCGCCGGTGGCCGCCCGACCACCACCACCGGTATCCCGGCCTCCCGGGCCGCGGTGAGCTTGGGTGCGGTCGCGTCGCCTCCGCTGTCCTTCGTGACGAGCACGTCGACGCGGTGCCTCCGGATCAGCTCGCGCTCGCCCTCCAGGGTGAACGGCCCCCGGTCCAGCAGGACTTCCATCCGCGCCGGACACGGGGCGTCGGGGGCGTCCACCGAGCGCATCAGGAACCACAGGGAGTCCAGTGGCGCGAAGGCCGCCAGCCCCATGCGTCCCGTGGTGAGGAAGACACGCGATCCGAGTCCCGGCAGCAGCTCCGCCGCGCCCGCGAGGGAATCGGTGAGGTGCCACCGGTCGCCCTCGACGGGCACCCAGCCGGGCCGCCGGAGGGCCAGCAGGGGAACATGGACGGTGGCGGCGGCCGAGGCCGCGTTGAAACTGATCGTTCCGGCGAAAGGATGGGTGGCGTCGATGACCGCATCCACATGGTGTGCGCGGAGCCATCCGGCCATGCCCTCGGCGCCCCCGAAGCCGCCGACGCGCACCTCTCCGGGCGGCAGCTTCGGCCGGGCGACGCGCCCCGCGAGTGAGCTGGTCACCCGGACCCCGTCGAGGGCCACCAGGGCCTCCGCGAGCCGGCGGGCCTCCGTCGTGCCGCCGAGGACGAGTACGTGCAAGGGCATCGGATCGGTCCATCCATGAGCAGTGAGGCGCAGGGCGGGCGCACCGCCCAACTCAAGCACACCGGTCTGCGGCCGGGATGGACGACCGGTGCCTGTGCGACGGCGGCGGCCACAGCCGCGTACACCGCCCTGCTGACCGGCGAGTTCCCGGATCCGGTGACCATCACCCTGCCCAGGGGGCAGACGCCCGCCTTCGCCCTCGCGGTGGAGGAGCTCTCCGACGGAGAGGCGACGGCGGGCGTGGTCAAGGACGCCGGCGACGACCCGGACGTCACCCACGGCGCACTGGTGCGGTCCACGGTGCGGCTGCTGCCGTCGGGCTCCGGAGTGGTGTTCCGGGCCGGGCCCGGCGTGGGGACGGTGACCCTTCCCGGGCTGCCGCTCGATGTCGGGGAGCCCGCTATCAACCCCGTCCCCCGGCAGATGATGCGGGACCACATCGCGCGGGTGGCGGCGGAGCACGGGGGCACCGGCGACGTCGAGATCACGGTCTCGGTGGACGACGGTGAGGAGATCGCACGTTTCACGTGGAACATCCGCCTGGGCATCCTGGGCGGCATCTCGATCCTGGGCACGACGGGCATCGTGGTGCCCTACTCCTGCTCGGCCTGGATCGACTCGATCCGCCGCGGAGTGGACGTGGCCCTCGCCGCCGGGCACCGGCACGTCGCGGGGTGCACGGGCTCGACCTCGGAGAAGACGGTGGTGGCGGAGTACGGGCTGCCGGAGATCGCCCTGCTGGACATGGGGGACTTCGCGGGTGCGGTGCTGAAGTACGTACGCCGGCACCCGGTGGAACGGCTGACCGTCTGCGGCGGGTTCGCCAAGCTGTCCAAGCTGGCCGCCGGGCACCTGGATCTGCACTCGGGCCGTTCCCAGGTCGACAAGCCCTTTCTGGCCCGGCTGGCCCGTCAGGGCGGTGCGAGCGAGGCGCTGGCGGCGGAGATCGAGGTCGCCAACACCGGCCTCGCGGCGCTGCAGCTGTGCACGGCGGCCGGGGTTCCCCTGGGCGACCTGGTGGCGGTGGCAGCCCGGGACCAGGCCCTCTCGGTGCTGCGGGGGGCGCCGGTGGCGGTCGATGTCATCTGCATCGACCGGGCGGGGGCCGTCGTGGGGCGCAGCGAGGCCCGGTGAGCGGAGGAGGACGGGGACGTCCGCCGTCCCCGTCCGCCCGTCAGCAGGTGTGGCGGTCCCGCGCCGGGGAGTACAGGTGGCTGTCGCGGAACTGCTCCGCGCCCAGGGTCCGGCCGACCATGATCACCGCTGTCCGGATCACCCCTGCCGTCTTCACCTGCTCCGCGATGGAGTCCAGCGTGCCGCGCAGGATGATCTCGTCCGGGCGCGAGGCCATGGCGACCACGGCGGTGGGGCAGTCCGCCCCGTAGTGCGGCAGCAGTTCCTCGACCACGCGGTCCACGTACCGCGCCGCGAGATGCAGCACGATCAGGGCGCCGCTGCGGCCCAGCGTGGCCAGGTCCTCCCCCTCGGGCATCGCCGTGGCGCGCTGCGCGATCCGGGTGAGGATCACGGTCTGGCCGACCGTCGGCACCGTCAGTTCCCGCTTGAGCGCGGCCGCCGCCGCGGCGAACGCGGGCACCCCGGGCACCACCTCGTAGGGCACACCCGCCTCGTCGAGCCGCCGCATCTGCTCGTTCACGGCGCTGAAGACCGACGGGTCACCGGAGTGCAGCCGGGCCACGTCGTGACCGTCCTCATGGGCACGGACCAGCTCGGCGGTGATCTGGTCGATGTCCAGCAGGGCCGTGTCCACCAGCCGGGCGTCCTGCGGGCACTCGGCGAGCAGTTCGCGCGGCACCAGGCTCCCCGCGTACAGACACACGGGGCTGGCGGCGAGGACACGGGCGCCGCGCACCGTGATCAGGTCGGCGGCGCCGGGGCCCGCGCCGATGAAGTACACGGTCATCTGTCGTCTCCTGGAGCGTGCGGGGGTTTCTGTACGGACCACTGGGTGACGGGCATGGCCTGACGCCAGCCCGTGAACCCTCCGACGGGCACGGCATGGGCCACCGCGAGGCGCACCAGGTCACCGCCGAGCCGCCGGTACCACTCGGCGAGCAGCGCCTCCGACTCCAGCGTGACCGTGTTGGCCACCAGCCGGCCGCCCGGCGGCAGCGCCTCCCAGCAGGTGTCGAGCAGCCCTGGTGCGGTCAGCCCACCGCCGATGAACACGGCGTCGGGTACCGGCAGTCCGGCCAGGGCGTCCGGGGCGCGGCCGGTGACCACGCGCAGCCCCGGGACGCCGAGCCGCTCGGCGTTGCGGGCGATACGGCCCGCCCGTACCGGGTCACGTTCCACGGTCACGGCGCGGCAGGACGGGTGGGTACGCATCCACTCGGCCGCGATCGATCCGGATCCGCCGCCGACGTCCCACAGGAGCTCACCGGGTGCGGGCGCGAGCACGCCGAGCGTGGCCGCCCGGACATGGCGCTTGGTGAGCTGCCCGTCGTGCTCGTACGCGTCGTCGGGAAGCCCCGGTACGGCTCCGAGGCGCAGGGTCTCCGGGGTGCTCCGGCAGTCCACCGCGATGACGTTGAGCGGGTCCCCGGGTGGGTGCTCCCAGGTGGCGGCGATGCCGTCCAGACAGTCCTCGGACGTGCCCCCGAGCTGTTCGAGCACCCGCATGCGGCTCGGCCCGAAGCCATGGGACCTCAGCAGGGCGGCCACGGCGGCGGGCGTGGCCGCGTCCGCGGAGAGCACCAGCAGCCGGCGCCCGTCGTGCAACGCCCCGGCCAGCCGGGCGGTGGGACGGCCGACGAGGGTGACGGTCTCGGTGTCCTCCACCGGCCAGCCGAGCCGCGCACAGGCGTACGACACCGAGGACGGATGGGGCAGCACCCGGAGCGCCCCGGCGCCCAGCTCCTCGGTGAGGGCCCTGCCGATGCCGTAGAACATGGGGTCGCCGCTGGCCAGCACCGCGGTCCTGCTCCCCGCGTGAGCCGCGAGCAGCCCGCGCACGGCGGGCCGCAGGGGCGACGGCCAGGGCACGCGACGGCCCGCGCACTCCGGCGGGAGCAGCCGCAGCTGGCGCTCACCACCGATCAGGACCTCGGCGTCACGCAGTACCGCGCGCCCGGTCTCCGGCAGGCCCGCCCAGCCGTCGGCGCCGATCCCCACGACGCTCACGGCAGGCGCGGTGGACGCGGACGCCGGGACGGCGGACGGGGGAGATGCGGGGGTCACAACCGGTACCTCGGTGTTGGCGGGAACGACGCAGCCGAACTCTACGGGGGCTGCTTCCCGGCCTGCGCGGCGGAGTGATTTCGCGGGGCTCCCCGCGTGGTGCCGGGAACCGGCCACGGGCTTCGGCGTCCCCTGGGAGGCGTTGCCCCACGAGGGGCGGCCACCGACAGCACAGGAGCGGAGCGGCATCATGAAGTACCTCGTGATGATTCAGGGTTCGCAGGCCGACTACGACGCCATGGCCGGCAAGCCGTCGGCCGGGAGCCCGGCCTGGAACGAGCAGGACACGCAGACGATGTTCGCGTTCATGGAACGGCTCAACAACGAGCTGGTCGAGTCCGGCGAGATGGTGGACGGCAACGGCCTGGCCGCACCCGCCCTGACCCTCTCGGTGCTGCCGGGCGCGGACGGCAGGCCGGTGGTCACGGAAGGCCCGTACGGAGACCCCGGGAAGCAGATGGCCGGGTACTGGGTGCTCGACTGCGCGGGTCCGGAGCGGGTCACCGAGATCGCGGCACGCATCGGGGAGTGTCCGCAGCCCGAGGGCGCGCCGGTCTACCCCGTGGTCATCCGGCCGATCATGGACGACGGCGGCGAGCTCACGGCGGCCGACGGCTGAGAGGTGAGGCACAGGCCGCGGGAAGGCCGCGTCGAGGACCGGCCGCACGCCGCGGGTCCTCGGACCCCGGCCTCCCGGACCTGTGGAGGTACGGCGGCCCGGCACCCCGACTGCCGCCCACCGAGTCGCCGATCCCGGTCTCTCTCGCGATCATCGGAAACATGACCACGAGCGACAACGGCAAGGCCCGCACCGTGCGTATCGCCCAGGAACCCGACGCGGACGCGTTGCTGGGCCGCAGTCCGCTGGCCGCCCTCGTCGGCATGCTGCTGGACCAGCAGGTACCGATGGAATGGGCGTTCAGCGGCCCGCTCTCGCTGGCCCGGCGCATGGGCTCGGACGACCTGGACGCCCGGGAGATCGCCGCGTACGACCCGGACGCCTTCATCGGGCTGTTCACCGAAAAGCCCGCCCTGCACCGGTACCCGGGGTCCATGGCCAAGAGGGTGCAGCAGCTCTGCCAGTACCTGGTGAACGAGTACGACGGGCGGGCGGAAGCCGTCTGGGCCGACGCCGCCACCGGGGCCGAGCTGCTGGAACGGCTCAACGCCCTGCCCGGATTCGGCACCCAGAAGGCGCGGATCTTCCTGGCCCTGCTGGGCAAGCAGTTCGACATACGCCCGACGGGCTGGCGGGAAGCCGCAGGGGCCTACGGCGAAGAGGGCTCGCGCCGCTCGGTGGCCGACATCACCGGACCCGATTCGCTCACCGAGGTGCGGGCGTACAAACAGCAGGCGAAGGCGGCGGCCAAGGCCGCCGACCGGGCCCGGTGACCATGCGCCGGGGCCTCGCACCGGCGCCTCTCTCCCTCCATGACCGTTCGCAGGTTCACACCGGAAGGACTCCTGTGCCCCCGACACGTCACAGAGCCATGGTCGTCGTCGCCGCCACCGCTCTGGCCGCACCCCTCCTCCTCAGCCCTTCCCCGGCCCACGGACACGCGTCGCGGGGCCCGGCCGAGGATGCCGCCGAGCTCTCACGGCAGCTGGTCGACAGCGCGTCCGCCGAGGGCGCGTACCGGCACCTGGAGCGGTTCCAGGCCATCGCCGAGTCGTCCGACGGCCACCGCGCCGCCGGTACGTCCGGCCACGACGCCTCCGCCGCCCATGTGCACCGGCTACTCCGGAAGGCCGGTTACCGGGTGGCGTACCAGGCGTTCGACTTCACCTACACCGAGACCCTCGCCGAGAAGCTCTCCGTCCTCTCCCCCACGCCCCGCGAGATCTCGATCAGGGCGATGACGTACACCGCGTCCACCGAGGAGGGAGGTATCGAGGCGGCCCTCGCCGCCGTCCCCACCGACGGCACCACCGGCTGCGAGGCCGCCGACTACGCGGCCGGCTTCACCGGCACGATCGCCCTGATCGAGCGGGGCGGCTGCTCGTTCGCGGAGAAGCAGGCGGCGGCAGCGGCGGCGGGCGCGGTCGGCGCGGTGATCTACAACAACGTCGAAGGGGCCCTCGCCGGCACCCTGGGCGATGCCGCGGCCGGGAAGATCCCCACCGGGGGGCTCACCCGGGCCGAGGGCGAGAAGCTCGTGGCGGACCTGTCGAAGGGCGAGGTGCGGGTCTCCCTGGAGATCCGCGAGTCCCGGGAGGAGCGCACCACGCGCAACGTCGTCGCCGAGACCCGGGGCGGGAACCCCGCGAGGACGGTCATGCTCGGCGCACACCTCGACTCGGTCACCGACGGCCCCGGCATCAACGACAACGCGACCGGCTCGGCCGGGCTCCTCGACGTCGCCCTGAAGCTCGCCGAGTCCCACAGGACACCCGCCAACAAGGTGCGGTTCGCCTGGTGGTCGGCCGAGGAGAACGGCCTGCTGGGCTCGGAGGCCTATGTGGCGAAGCTCCCCGAGGCACGGCGGGCGGACATCGCGCTCTACCTCAACTTCGACATGATCGCCTCCCCGAACGGTGTGCAGTTCGTCTTCGACGGCGACGACTCCGACGGCGCGGGCGCGGGTCCTGGCCCCGAAGGGTCCGCCCAACTGGAGCACGACATCAACGCGTTCCTGGACAGCAAGGGCAAGCCGCACACCGGTACGGACTTCTCCGGGCGTTCCGACTACGGGCCGTTCATCGAGGTCGGCATCCCGTCCGGCGGTACGGACACCGGCGCCGAGGGCGTCAAGACGGCCGACCAGGCGAAGACGTACGGCGGGACGGCAGGGATCGCGTACGACCCCTGCTACCACGCGGCCTGCGACGACCTGGGCAACATCGACATGAGGCACTTCGACACCAACATCGATGTGATCGCCCACGCGGTGGGCACCTACGCCCACGACCTGAGCTCCCTCACCCGTCCGGTACCTGCCACGTCCGCCGACGACGAGTCCCGCAGCGGCGGCGGTCTGCGCAAGGGGCACGCGCCGGGCGCCACCGAATAGCGTCACACATGCCCCGCACACATGACAGACCGCGCGATGCTTCGAGCGGTTTCCTCACCCTTCAGCCGGAATTGCGGTCCTGCTCCCTGGCTGCGCCGGGAGGCCCTTGCCCGGTAGGCTTTCCGTGTGATCTTCAAGCGCATCGGAAATGGGCGGCCTTATCCCGACCACGGCCGGGAAAGCACCCGCCAGTGGGCGGATGTCGCGCCGCGCCCGGTCCGCCTCGACCAACTGGTGACCACCAAGGGCCAGCTGGACCTGGAGACCCTGCTCGCCGAGGACTCCACGTTCTACGGCGACCTGTTCGCCCACGTCGTGAAGTGGCAGGGCGACCTCTACCTCGAGGACGGACTGCATCGCGCCGTGCGCGCCGCTCTGCAGCAGCGCCAGGTGCTGCACGCACGCGTGCTCGAACTGGGCTGAACGAACCACACCCACCCATGGGGCATTTCGGGCCTTTCGGGTGCTTTTACGCTCGTACGGGTGCCATAGGCTGATCGTTTAGTAGGCATCATCACCGGGTCGCACTACGCTTCGCCCATGAGCATGCTCACCCCTCCCGGCATGGGCGGAAAGTACCGCATCACGGGTAACACGTACCCGCGCATGCGCCGCCCTCGTCATCGCCGCAAGCTGGTCCTCTCGGTGGCCGCCGCCGTGGTCGCCCTCGGTCTGGCCGGGTGGGGCACGCTCCAGATCGTCGACGTCTTCACCGGGGGCGACGGCGGACAGGCCAACGCGGCCGACCGCCCGAAGGCCTGCCCCTCCCCGAGCGCTCCGGCGCCCGTGAAGGCGCTTCCGAAGCCGGCCACCATCAAGGTCAACATCTACAACGCGACGCCCCGCAGCGGACTGGCCAAGGCGGCGGCGGACGAGCTCAGGAAGCGCGGCTTCGCCATCGGCAAGGTGGACAACGCCCCGGCGGCGTACGACAAGAAGGTGCCCGGCGCCGGACTGCTGCTCGGCGGCCCGACGGCCATGAGCGGTTCCTTCCCTGTGCTCACCACCCAGCTGCCCGGAGCCACGCAGAAGACCGACGCCCGCAGGACCGCGGACGTCGATCTGATCATCGGTACGAAGTTCAGGGCGTTCAGCACCCCCGCCGCGGCGGCATCGGCGCTCACGGCCCTGACGAAGCCGTCCCCCGCGCCGTCGCCCTCCTGCTGAGGCACCACGGCCGGCCCGGTCCCGGTGGGCGGCCGGGTCAGCCGGCGGTGCCGTACATCCGGTCCCCCGCGTCGCCGAGCCCCGGCACGATGTAGCCGTTCTCGTTGAGCCGCTCGTCGACCGAGGCGGTGACCACCGTGACCGGCGTGCCGGCCAGCTCGCGCTCCATCACCTCGACGCCCTCGGGCGCCGCGAGCAGCACGACCGCGGTGACGTCGTCCGCGCCGCGCTTGATCAGCTCCCGGATGGCCGCGACGAGCGTGCCGCCCGTGGCGAGCATCGGGTCCAGGACGTAGACCTGACGCCCGGAGAGATCCTCGGGCATCCGCGTGGCGTACGTCTCGGCCTGGAGCGTCTCCTCGTTGCGGATCATGCCCAGGAAGCCGACCTCGGCCGTCGGGAGCAGCCGCACCATGCCGTCCAGCATGCCGAGGCCGGCGCGCAGGATCGGGACGACCAGAGGGCGCGGATGCGACAGCTTCACACCGGTCGTGGGCGTCACCGGGGTCTCGATGTCGACCTGCTCGGTCCGCACATCCCTGGTGGCCTCGTAGGCGAGAAGGGTGACCAGCTCGTCGGCGAGCCGCCGGAAGGTCGGGGAGTCGGTGCGCTTGTCGCGCAGCGTGGTGAGTTTGTGCGCCACCAACGGGTGGTCGACGACGTGGATCCGCATGCCGTCAACAGTAGCCGGGCCCCGAACCGGCTTCCCGCCGGTCCGCGCTGGCATCAGGCACGTGTTCGGGGGGAAGGTGGGGACATACGGACCCAGGCTTGGGGTGGTGTGTCGATTGCCCGACGGGGAGCAGTGGAATCAGCGGCAGGCCGGACGCGACGCGCGCGACCTGCCCGACGCCCAGGACGACGTGCCGGACGCGCAGGAGAGTGACGCGGCACGCCGGAGGCGGAGGGCTCAGTTCCTCCGTGAGCTCCACGAGGCGAAGCAGTTGCGCGACCGGGTCCAGCCACGCAGGGCCCGCGCGGCCCGTATGCGGCAACAGATGCGGATGCGTACGTTCCGCTGGTGAGGACGGTTCTCCGGGCGCCCGGGCCGCCCCGGAGGGGGCGCGGGAACCCCGTCGGCGGAGACGTGCTCGGAACAACTGATGTCCGACGCAACGGCCGAAGAGGTCTCGCATCGCGCTCGTTTCTGCCACGATGCCGATTGGGCGGGGCCCAGGGCAGCCGGATCACCGTCTGCCCTCCCGTCGGACCGATTCGCCTATTTCAAGTGGGAGAGTCACGGTGTACTTCGCCGCACTGCTCGCGCGCACCGAAGACGGGTGGGAAGCGAGCGATACAGAGCTCGACGATGTGGAAACCCTGTCCGATCTGACGGATCTGGCCCGTGAGGCCTCGGTGGACGAGGACACCGTCCTCGTCTACATCGAGCAGGAGGACGCCTGGTTCGGCGTCCTCCGGGTGGACGGTGAGGAGGACCCCCGTATCTACGTCTCGGACGCGTCCGCCGCCGCCCGCTCCTCGTACGGGGAGATCCTGCTCACCGATGAACTGCTCGGCCGCGAACCGGGGGCCGAGGACGAGATCGCCGCACTCGAGGAGCTCGTGGACCTCGACGGTACGGAGGACGGCGAGCCGGAAGAACCACGGTCCGGAGCCGGCGGCGGCGCCGCCGTGTCCGAACCCGACCTGGATCACGACCCCGACGCCGTACCGGCGGGGCCGCTCGGCGATCTCGGGGTCCTCGCCGACCTCGGCCTGTCCGAGAAGGACCTGCTGACCCTGCGCACGGACGCGCTGGCGGAGATCGCGGACGTGCTGGGAGCGGCCGAGGTCCTGGAGGCCGTCCGTTAGGGTCCGCGGGTGAACGCACCACCGCCCACACCCTCCTCACCGCCTCCCTCCGATCCCGTACGGGACCCGTGGCAGGCATCCATGCGCCGAGCCCTGGACGAGGCCGCGCAGGCGGCGTCGGCCGGCGATGTGCCGGTCGGCGCCGTCGTCCTGGGCCCTGACGGCGCCCTGCTCGCCACCGGCCACAACGAGCGTGAGGTGAGCGGCGACCCGACGGCGCACGCCGAGGTGCTAGCCCTGCGCCGCGCCGCCACTGCTCTCGGCTCCTGGCGGCTGACCGGCTGCACGCTGGTCGTCACCCTGGAGCCCTGCACGATGTGCGCGGGCGCGCTCGTCCAGTCCCGGATCGGGCGGGTGGTCTACGGGGCCCGCGACCGGAAGGCCGGTGCCGCGGGTTCGCTCTGGGACGTCGTACGCGACCGCAGGCTCAACCACCGCCCCGAGGTGATCCACGGCGTCCTGGAGGGGCCCTGCGCCGACCTGCTGACGGCGTTCTTCCGGGAACGCTGAGGAGAACACCCGATCGCTTCCCAGGTGCTCCGGCCGGTCACCGGGAATCGGATTTCGAACCAGGGCCGGGGATGGTCTAAGCTCTCTCTCGGTAGCGTGTCCGAGCGGCCGAAGGAGCTCGCCTCGAAAGCGAGTGTGGGGAAACTCACCGAGGGTTCAAATCCCTCCGCTACCGCAGATGGATGAAGGGGCAGACCCGCAAGGGCCTGCCCCTTCTCTGCGTTTCACGTCCACTTCGGGACACCTCGAACCGCTCGGAAATAATTTTGCACGTTGTGCATCTTTGCCTACTATGCACGATGTGCCGAAGACGACGACATCCGTACCCGGGCTGCGGGAGCGCAAGAAGCAGGCGACCCGCAACGCCCTCGCGGAGGCGGCCGTGCGGCTCGCCGCCGAGCTCGGCGTGGAGAACGTCACGGTCGAGGCCATCAGCGAAGCAGCGGGTGTCTCGCCCAGGACGTTCTTCAACTACTTCTCGAGTCACGACGACGCGTTCGTGCTGATCGACGACGAGATCGGCGAGCGGATCAGGGAATCCGTACGCGGAGCCCCGGCCGGCCTGTCGCCGCTCGACGCCGTCCGCGACGCCTTCGTCGCCGAGCTGGAAGGATTCGAGGACCGCCAGGAGCTGTGGGCCCTGCAGTCCAAGGTGTTCCAGCGGTCACCACACCTCATCCAGCGCGGCCTCAACGCCCATACCGCGGACGAGCGGGCCCTGTCCGACGCCCTCACCGAGTGGCTCGACGCCACCGGGCCCGGGAAGGAAGGGCCGGGAGACCACGGCGTCTTCCCCCGACTCGTCGCCGCCGTCAGCCACACCGCCCTGCGGATCGCTTTCGAGCACTGCTGCACCCACCCCGGGGAAACCGTGCTCACGGACGTCTTCCAGGAGGCGTTCGTGCACCTGGCACACGGCCTCCCGCGGCCGACAGAACGGTCCGGCCCACCGCCGGCAGCCGTTCCCCGCACCTGACCCCTGTTCTGCTCCAGCACCTAAGAAGGACTCCGTGACCGCAACAGAGGCGCCTGAGCAGGCGCCCACCTCCATGACCAACAAGCAGATACTCCAGGCGATGTCAGGCCTGATGGCCGGCATGTTCGTCGCCATCCTCGCGGGCACCGTCGTCGCCAACGCCCTGCCGCGGATCATCGCCGACCTCGGCGCGAGCCAGTCCTCGTACACCTGGGTCGTGACCTCCGAGCTGCTCGCCATGACGGCGACCGTGCCGCTGTGGGGCAAGCTCGCCGACCTGTTCAACCAGAAGCTGCTGCTCCAGCTCTCCCTCGGCCTGTTCGTCGTCGGTTCCCTCGTGGCCGGCTTCTCCCAGGACGTCGTGACCCTGATCGTCAGCCGTGTCATCCAGGGCATCGGCGCCGGTGGTCTGACGGCGCTGGCCCAGATCGTGATGGCCGCCATCATCCCGCCGCGCCGCCTCGGCAAGTACGCCGGCATCTTCGGCGCGGTCTTCGCCGTCGGCACCGTCGCCGGCCCGCTGATCGGCGGTGTCCTGGTGGACACCTCGTGGCTCGGCTGGCGCTGGTGCTTCTTCATCGGTGTGCCGTTCGCACTGGCCGGGATCGTGCTGCTCCAGCGCACCCTGAAGCTGCCGACCGTGCGCCGTCAGGTCAAGATCGACTGGCTGGGTGCCTTCCTCATCGTCGCCGGCGTCTGCGCGCTGCTGATCTGGACCTCCCTCGCGGGCAACAGCTTCGACTGGGCGTCCTGGCAGACGGCCGCGCTGGTGGCCACCGGCGTCGTGCTCCTGGTGGCGGCGGTCTTCGTCGAGTCCAGGGTCGCGGAGCCGATCATCCCGCTGGAGATCTTCCGCAACCGCACGGTCTCGCTCACCACCCTGGCGAGCTTCCTCGTCGGCATCGCGATGTTCGCCGGAACCGTGTTCCTGTCCCAGTACTTCCAGGTCGCGCTGGGCAAGTCCCCGACCGTCGCGGGGCTCATGAGCCTTCCGATGATCGGTGGTCTGCTGGTCTCCTCGACCGTCGCCGGGCAGCTCATCTCCGCGACCGGCAAGTGGAAGATCTACCTCATCGCGGGCTCCGTCGTCATGACGGCCGGCCTCGGCATGCTCTCGACCATCGACGCCGACACGCACTTCGGTCTGCTCAGCCTCTACATGGCGCTCATGGGCATCGGCGTCGGCATGCTGATGCAGAACCTCGTGCTCGCCGCGCAGAACGACGTGCCCGCGCACGAACTGGGCGCCGCGACCTCCGTGCTGTCCTTCTTCCGCAGCCTCGGTGGCACCATCGGCACCAGCGTGCTCGGCGCCATCCTCGCCAACCAGGTGGCCAGCGAGATGAGCAAGGGCCTCGCGGAGAGCGGGATCCCGGCGGCCGGTGGCGGCGGCGGTCACGGCAGCGCCGTGCCCGACATGACCACGCTGCCCGAGCCGATGAAGAACATCGTCGAGCACGCCTACGGCGTCGCGACCGGTGACCTCTTCCTCGTCGCCACCCCGTTCGCCTTCCTCGCACTGCTCGCCGTGCTCTTCATCAAGGAGAAGCCGCTCAAGACGACGAGCGGCATGGAGCGCCTCGCCGCCGAGGACTCGACGGCCGACGCCGTCACCGTCCCGGCACCCCGCGACGGCGCGGACTCCGGCACGGTCGGCCTGAAGAAGGACTGATTCCGCCCCGTACGAACGCATGACACGAAGGGCCCGGCGCGAACGCGCCGGGCCCTTCGGACGTCAGGTCGAGGGGAGCGGCATCGGGGGGACAAGCCGCTCCCCCCGGTGAGAACGGGGACCGTAGGCCCTCGCCGCGGTCGGGGGGGAAGTCACGCGGTGGGGACCTCGTGGAGGTCCCGTTCCTCGGCCCGCGCATTCCTGTCGGTGCAGCGGGCTCACTCCCCAGTCTGCTCCCTGCCGTAAGCCGCACCGTCCGACAAAGGACCTGAATCGACGGGTCCTTCGACCCTAAAAGCCTCGTCAGTGATCGGAATCGGCCAGCTGATACGACCATGCGTGCGGCTAGAATCACGCGACTGCACGGATGATCGAAGGGGAGGGGCGGGACTGTGGTGCAAGCGAGGAAGATCGCGCTCTACATAATTGTGGTCTTCGTGCTGTACACGATCATCACCTCACCCGAGCGGGCCGCCGACCTCGTCCAAGTAGGGTTCGAGGGCGTTTCGAGCGCCGCCCAGGGCGTAGGAGACTTCATGTCCGAGCTCGTGGAGTAGGAGACCCCCCGATGATCCGCCACCTGGTCCTGTTCAAGCTGAACGACGGCGTGGAGCGGGACGATCCCCGGGTCGTCGCGGGCGCGGAGGCCTTCCGGGAGCTCGGCGGGAAGATCCCCGAGCTGGAGTTCTGGGAGTGCGCCTGGAACATCACCGACCGGCCGATCGCGTACGACTTCGCCATCAATTCGGCCGTCGCCGACGAGGACGCGCTCAAGCGGTACATCGAGCACCCCGAGCACCAGGCCGCCGCCGGCCGGTGGCGCGCGTTCGCCACTTGGGTGATCGCCGACTACCCCTTCTGACCCTTCCGGCCAACCGGTCCCGCCGGCCCCTCCCTTACCGGAGAGGGGCTTTTCGGCATGTTTAAACCAAAACACCCCCAACACGACTCCAAGCGGTGCTTGCACACAGTGGACATGTCTTGTGATGCTATGACCGCTTTTGACGGATGAGTTGACCGTAGTTGACCGCAAAGGGGTGGCGACACCGTGCCGGCCAGTACAGCGCCTCAAGTCCCGCCCCAGAACGTCCAGACGGACGACATCCAGACCGAGACCCCGGACCCCGCCGCACCACCCGCCAGGAGCCGGGGCGCGGACACCCGGGCGCTGACCCAGGTGCTGTTCGGGCGGCTCAAGGGCCTCGAACCCGGCACCGCGGAGCACCACAGGGTGCGCACCGCGCTGATCGAGGCGAACCTGCCGCTCGTGCGGTACGCGGCGGCCCGCTTCCGCAGCCGCAACGAGCCGATGGAGGACGTCGTCCAGGTCGGCACCATCGGCCTGATCAACGCCATCGACCGGTTCGACCCGGAACGCGGCGTCCAGTTCCCCACGTTCGCCATGCCCACCGTGGTCGGTGAGATCAAGCGCTACTTCCGGGACAACGTACGGACCGTGCACGTGCCGCGGCGGCTGCACGAGCTCTGGGTCCAGGTCACCGGCGCCACGGAGGACCTGACGACCGCTCACGGACGCTCACCCACCACCGGCGAGATCGCCGAGCGCCTGAAGATCTCCGAGGACGAGGTCCTGGCCTGCATCGAGGCGGGCCGGTCGTACCACGCGACCTCGCTGGAGGCGGCCCAGGAAGGTGACGGACTGCCGGGCCTCCTGGACCGGCTCGGCTACGAGGACCCCGCGCTGGCCGGTGTCGAACACCGCGACCTCGTACGGCACCTGCTCGTCCAACTGCCCGAGCGCGAGCAGCGGATCCTTCTGCTGCGCTACTACAACAACCTGACCCAGTCGCAGATCAGCGCCGAACTGGGCGTGTCGCAGATGCATGTGTCAAGGCTTCTGGCCAGAAGTTTTGCCCGACTGCGATCCGCAAACAGGATCGAAGCGTAGTCAGGACGGGTAGACCCCGAGGGAGCCGGTTCGGGGGGCGTAAAAGCCTCACACCCCCTGTTTCCTGCGCAGTTTCGGCGCTGACTTGTCGACAAGTCACTACAGCGTGTTGCCGACATGTGACATTCTGCTGGAACCGCGTTTGCCGCAGCCCCACCTCCGGTATTCAGGTGGAGGCTGCGTTCCTCCGATGGTCGTGGCCGCCGCGACCGTCCGCGACCTCAAGGGGGTGGCATGTCCGCAGAACAGGGCAGCTCGAAGGTGCTCACGCTCACGAAGAGCGTGCCCGCGCCTACCGTGCTCACCAGCTCGCCGGAAGCCATCGACACCCGCACCCTGTCCCGCTCCCTGTTCCTGCGGCTCGCCGCACTGGGTCCCGCCTCGGGCCCCGACGGAACGGACAGCCCGGAGCGGGCCTATGTGCGGGACACACTCATCGAGCTCAACCTCCCGCTCGTGCGGTACGCGGCGGCACGGTTCCGGAGCCGCAACGAACCCATGGAGGACATCGTCCAAGTCGGGACGATCGGCCTGATCAAGGCGATCGACCGCTTCGACTGCGAACGGGGCGTGGAATTCCCCACGTTCGCGATGCCGACCGTCGTGGGGGAGATCAAGCGCTTCTTCCGCGACACCTCCTGGTCGGTGCGGGTGCCACGCCGGCTCCAGGAGCTGCGGCTGGCCCTCACCAAGACCAGCGACGAGCTCGCGCAGAAGCTGGACCGTTCGCCGACGGTGCCGGAGCTGGCCAAGGCGCTCGGGGTCTCCGAGGAGGACGTGGTCGACGGTCTGGCCGTGGGCAACGCCTACACGGCCTCCTCGCTGGACTCCCCGTCCCCCGAGGACGACGGCGGCGAGGGCTCGCTGGCGGACCGTCTGGGCTACGAGGACGCGGCGCTGGAAGGCGTCGAGTACCGCGAGTCGCTGAAGCCGCTGCTGGCCAAGCTCGCCCCGCGCGAGCGGCAGATCATCATGCTGCGCTTCTTCGCCAACATGACCCAGTCGCAGATCGGCGAGGAGGTCGGCATCTCCCAGATGCACGTCTCCCGGCTGCTGACCCGGACCCTCACCCAGCTCAGGGAAGGGCTCATCGCGGACTGACCCCGGCCCGTACACGGCTCACAGACTGCCGGGGCGCCACCCCGGCGGCCTCACCGTGGGAGTGAGACCCCTTAGATGAACGCCCGCAGGCCCGCTACCCCCTGGAAGGGGCGGCGGGCCTGCCGTTACGGGGACGGGTGGTCAGCCGAGCGCGAGCCAGGCGACCGCGCCCAGGACGACGATGACCGCGACGACGGCCACGATCACCCCGGTCTTCGGGCCGGAGGAGGTCGCGGCGGGCTGCTGCCTGCGCTGCGGTTCGCCGTCGTCGACGAACGCGCGGAACATCTGCGTGCTGCCCGCCGGGTCGGGTGTGCCCTCGGGGCCCGGCTGAGGGGCATGGGGGTTGTGTGCCATGGCCCAGGACACTAGCGAACGCAGGGCGCCCGCCCAACCCCCGGGTCCACAGGGGCCGATGCCCTCCCTCCCCGCACACGCCCCCTTCACCCGTCCACCGGAGCGCTCCGCGCCACCTCCACGCACCCCCGCCCCGGCCGGACCTGTGACGAGGAACACAGCCGGACGGGTCCACCCCGCGTGCGCTGCACGCTTGACCTGACCACTGCGCAGCCTTTTGCGTTCCTTTACTTCTGCAAGGTCCATTTCATTTGCCTGCAGCAACCAACCGCTTCTATCGTTGCCCTAAGCAATAAGATGACCTCGCGAGATGCCTGGAGGGTCAGTGGCCGCACGGAGTCAGTACCAAGAACTGGCCCGGCAGCTCAGCGCCGTCGGAGCCGTCAAACGGGGCATCGCCCGCATCCTGCCCGCCGAGTGTCCCGGTGGCTCGGCCGCCGTGCTGACGCTGCTGGCCAGGAACGGCGAGATGCGGATATCCCGGCTGGCCGATCTCCTGGCCGTGGACATGTCGGTGACCAGCCGACACGTGACCCACGCGGTCGAGAGCGGCTGGATCGAACGGTTCCCGGACCCGGCGGACAAGCGGTCCCGCATCCTGCGGCTGACCCCCGCGGGCGAGGAACTGCTCGACGAGCTGACCCGGCGGACCACCGAGATGTTCGCCCACAACCTCATCGACTGGTCCGACGAAGAAGTCGGCCAGCTCAACACGTTGTTGTCCCGGCTGCGCGACAGCTTCGCCTGCCGCGGCACCGGAGGGTGTACCCCCGGAAGGCACAGCGGCGACTGCCGCACCGGGCACGCCGAAGATTCGCACACCCGTACACCTGTGTAACAGAAGCAAAGACAAGGAATTCAATGGCTACGACCACACCACCCGGTGTGCGGGGCGGCCACGCCAAGCACGGGGCCGCAGAAGCCCCCGCAGGCGCGCCGATGACACACCGGCAGATCATGGAAGCGCTGACCGGGCTGCTGCTCGGCATGTTCGTCGCGATTCTGTCGTCGACGGTCGTTTCCAACGCCCTGCCCGAGATCATTGCCGACCTCGGTGGCGGCCAGAGCGCCTACACCTGGGTCGTGACGGCCACGCTGCTGGCCATGACCGCGACCACTCCCCTGTGGGGCAAGCTCGCGGACCTGTTCAGCAAGAAGCTGCTGGTCCAGATCGCCCTGGTCATCTACGTGGCCGGCTCCATAGTCGCCGGCCTGTCGACGAGCAGCGGCATGCTGATCGCCTGCCGCGTGGTGCAGGGCGTCGGCGTCGGCGGTCTCTCCGCCCTCGCGCAGATCGTGATGGCCGCGATGATCTCCCCGCGTGAGCGCGGGCGTTACAGCGGCTACCTCGGCGCGGTCTTCGCCGTCGCCACCGTGGGCGGCCCGCTCCTCGGCGGTGTCATCACCGACACCAGCTGGCTGGGCTGGCGCTGGTGCTTCTACGTGGGTGTGCCGTTCGCGATCATCGCCCTGATCGTGCTCCAGAAGACCCTGAAGCTCCCCGTGACCAAGCGCGAAGGCGTCAAGGTCGACTGGGCCGGCGCGTTCTTCATCAGCGCCGCCGTCTCGCTGCTGCTGCTCTGGGTGACCTTCGCGGGTGACAAGTACGACTGGATCTCGTGGCAGACCTGGACGATGCTCGGCGGCACCGTCGTCCTCATCGCGCTGTTCCTGTTCATCGAGACCAAGGCGCGCGAGCCGATCATCCCGCTGCGTCTCTTCCGCAACCGCACCATCACGCTGGCCTCCGCGGCCTCGCTGTTCGTCGGTATCGGAATGTTCGCGGGCACCGTCTTCTTCAGCCAGTACTTCCAGCTGGCCCGGGACAAGTCGCCGACGATGTCCGGCGTCATGACGATCCCGATGATCGCCGGTCTGTTCCTCTCCTCGACCGTGTCGGGGCAGATCATCACCAAGACGGGCCGCTGGAAGGCCTGGCTGGTCAGCGGTGGCTTCCTGCTCACCGCGGGCCTCGGTCTGCTGGGCACCATCCGGTACGACACCGAGTACTGGCAGATCGCGGTCTTCATGCTCGTCATGGGTCTCGGCATCGGCATGATGATGCAGAACCTGGTGCTCGCCACGCAGAACCAGGTGGCTCCCGCCGACCTCGGCGCGGCCAGCTCCGTCGTGACGTTCTTCCGTTCCCTCGGTGGTGCGATCGGCGTCTCGGCGCTGGGCGCCGTCCTGGGCAACCGTGTCACCACCTACGTCAAGGACGGCCTCGCCGACCTCGGCCCCGAGGGTGCTGCACTGGGCCACGGCGGTACCGGCGGCGGAGGCATCCCCGACCTGGACGCGCTGCCCGCCCCGCTCCGCACGGTCATGGAGGTGGCCTACGGCCACGGTGTCGCCGACGTCTTCCTGTTCGCCGCTCCCGCCGCGCTCATCGCGTTCGTGCTGACCCTCTTCATCAAGGAGGTCGCGCTGAAGAACCAGGCAGGCAACGACGACGTCGCCCCCGTCGAGGTGGCCGCCGCGACGGAGTCCGTCGAGTCGGCCGGCGGCACCGCGCCCGTCGCCGACGCGACGGCCGGATCCCCGACGCACACCGTCCCGGAGGGGTCGGTCACCACGAAGGAGCTGACCATCCAGGGCACGCCCGTACGCGGTGTGGTGCGGGGCGTCGAGGGCGCACCCGTCGCCCGCGCCGCCGTCACGCTGATCTCGTTGGGCGGCCGGCAGCTGGGACGCTCCGTCGCCCAGGCCGACGGCGGTTACGTACTGGACGCACCGGCCTCCGGCAGTTACGTCCTGATCGCCTCCGCCGACGGCTTCCAGCCGCAGGCGTCCACCGTGGTCGTCGGCGACGAGCCGCTGGCCTACGACATCCTGCTCGCCGGCACGAGCGGTCTCTCCGGGACCGTACGGACCGCCGAGGACAGCACCCCGGTGCACGGCGCGATGGTCGTCGTGACCGATGTGCGCGGCGATGTGCTGGCCACGGGTGTCTCGGGCGACGCGGGTGAGTTCACCTTCGGTGAACTGATCCCCGGCTCGGTGACCGTCGCCGTCACGGCCGCGGGCTTCCGTCCGCTGGCCCTGCCGGTGGAGGTCGGCGGCCAGGGTGTCACCCGGGTCGACGTGGCCCTGCGTTCCGGTGCGCTGGTGCGGGGCGTCGTCAAGGCGGGCTCCCGCCGGGCACCGCTGAACGACGCCCGGGTCACACTGATCGACGCGGCCGGCAACGTGGTGGCCACGTCGACGACCGGGGAGGACGGCGTCTACGCCTTCACCGACCTGGACGCCGGTGAGTACTCCGTGATCGCGACCGGCTACCCGCCGGTGGCCGGTTCGCTGACCGTGAGCGGCAGCGGAGTCGACGGTCACGACATCGAGCTCGGCCACCCGGGCGAGTAGAAGAGATCCACAAAGACCACTGGCGGAACAGCGCTTCGAGCGGAGAGGCTGTGGCCGTCGGCGGAAATGGGCCCCGGGGCGGGATCGGCAGGCAGGGGACGGCCTGCCGATCCCGCCCCGGGGCCCGACTCATCGAGTCGCTGCTTCACGAGTGATTTTGAGCAAGGAGAGAACACGGGATGGGACTTCGCGCACAGGTACGCACGCGGGACGGCTGGGCCGTCCAGCACGCTGTCGTGACCGTGACCGACATGACGGGCACCCAGGTGCTCCGGGCCGCCGCCGACGAGAACGGGGCCGTCCGCACCGAGGACCGCCTGCCGGCCGGCGCGTACACGGTGATCGTCACGGCCGTGGGTTATGCCCCCGCCGCGTCCACCGCGCTCGTCACGGCCAGTGGGCGGGTCGAGGCCGGCACCGTGGTGCTGGCCCGGCAGGGAGGCGTGGAACTGCCGCCCCCGGGCACCTGGTCGCTGGACCCGGTGCACTCCTCGGTGGCCGCGGTCGCACAGCACCTGGGGATCTCCAGCGTGCACGGCCGGTTCACCGAATTCAGCGGCCGCATCGAGATCGCCGAGGACGTCCAGAACTCCCGGGTGGAGGCCTACATCGCCTCCAGCAGCATCGACACGGGCAACGCCATGCGGGACAAACACCTGCGTTCGGCCGACTTCCTGGACGTGGAGACCTTCCCGGAGCTCACCTACCGCTCCCGGGCGCTGACGCCTGCCGGGCCCGACCGCTGGACGGTGCACGGCCTGCTCACGATGCACGGCATCGCGCGGGACGTCGATCTCGACCTCAGCTACCTGGGCACCGGCCCCGACCCGTGGGGCGGGGTGCGGGCGGCCTTCCACGCCACCGCCGAGCTGCGCCGCGACGACTTCGCCATGAACTACAACCAGGTGCTGCAGGCCGGCATCTCCGCGATCGGCACGACCCTGCGCGTGGAGCTCGACATCCAGGCGGTCCAGGGTGATTCCGTCCAGGGATAGGAACGGCAGAAGGACCTAGGGTTGGCCGTATGGCACCCAACATCGCGACCAACACCACCGTGGAACTCACGGAACTGCTGGACTTCGTGCGGCCCCGGCACCGGGCGATCCTGCTGACCACCCGGTCCGACGGCCGCCCCCAGGGCTCCCCGCTCACCTGCGGCGTCGACGACGCGGGACGGATCGTCGTCTCGACCTACCCCGAACGGGCCAAGACCCGTAACGCCAAGCGGGACGAGCGGGTCAGCGTGATCGTCCTGTCGGACGACTGGAACGGCCCCTGGGTCCAGGTCGACGGCTCGGCCGAGGTGATCGACTCACCGGAGTCGGTCGAGCCCCTCGTCGAGTACTTCCGCACCATCTCCGGTGAGCACCCCGACTGGGACGAGTACCGGGCGGCGATGATCAAGCAGGGGAAGTCCATCATCCGGATCACCCCGGAGCGCTGGAGCCCGGTCGCCACCGGGGGCTTCCCCGCCCGCCTGGCCGGCGGCAGCTGATCGCACCGATGGCTCCGCCCCACCCGGTTCCGCTCGCGCGGGCCCGACTGCTGACCTCCCCGTCCGTGAGCCCGGCCGTGGTCCGTGAACTGGAACGGATCACGGGCCGCCCGGCCGCGCCCGCCTGCGCGGAGACGCCAGGCGAGCCCTTCCTCTACGTGGGCGAGGCGCTGCCCGAAGCGCTGCGGACCCCGCGGCTGCTGTGGTTCCACAGCGTCAACGCGGGTACGGACGCGCTCCTGGCCGCCGGGCCCTGGCCCGAGGGGGCCCTGCTGACGCGGACCGTGGGGCGGATGGGTGAGCGGATCGCCCAGTACACGCTGGCCTGGGTCCTCGCGGAGTGCCAGTCGGTCCCGGAGCACACCGCACAGCACGCCAGGTCCGAGTGGCGCCGCCTCCCGTCCGAGCTCGCCGCCGGGCGGACCGCCGTCGTCCACGGCACCGGGCGCATCGGCTCCGCGGTCGCCGGCCTGTTGCGGGCCTGCTCCGTGCGTACCGTGGGTGTGAGCCGCACCCCTCGTGCCGTACCGCCGGGCTTCGACCGGACGGTCCTGGCCGGCTCGCAGGAGGAGACGGAAGCGCTGGCGGAAGCCCGCTGGGTGGTGTCCGCCCTGCCCCTGACCGATGCCACGGAGCACTTCTTCGACGCCGCCAGGTTCTCCGCGATGCGAGGCGCCACCTTCCTCAACGTGGGCCGGGGCGCGACCGTGGACATGGCGGCCCTGGAGCGCTCGCTGAACGACGGGACGGTGCGCCGCGCCGTCCTCGACGTACTGCCCGACGAGCCCGCCGGGCCCGCCGACCGCGCCTGGCGGCTGCCGCGCACGGTGATCACGTCGCACTCGGCCGGCATCACGGCCGAGGAGGACGTCGTCGCCGATTTCGCCTCCTGCTGGCAGGCGGTCGTGGAGGGCCGCACGCCCGCGCTGGCGGTGGACACCGGACGCGGCTACTGAGGTCCGGCCGGACCCGCTCCACGGCCCGCGTCCGCCGCGCCCCGGCACGTCGCCTCGATGCCCGCGATCAGGAGGTCCAGTGCGTACGTGAAGTCACGGTCGCGCATCTCCTCCACCGTCGCCCCGCCCCGCGCGTCCATCAGGTTCTCCGAGGGCCGCATGGCCCGGTGGAGCTCCGGATCCGCGCGGATCGTGCCCATCGCCCGCTCGAAGTACTCGTCCTGGGTGAGCCCGGCCTGCACCGTGCGCTGCACGAAGTGGCCCTCGGTGGTGCCGAATCCGTAGACGAACTGGAAGACGGCCGCCATCGCGCCCGTCCGCCGCTCCAGCGGCAGTCCGGTGGCCCGGACGACGTCCTGGACGGCGTACGAGAACAGCATCGAGTGCGGGCCGATGTTCAGGAAGCTGCCGATGAGCGCCGACACCCAGGGGTGGCGGACGAACATCTTCCGGTAGTCGGTGGCCAGTTCGCGGAGCCGGTCGCGCCAGTCGGATCCCTCCGGCGTGACCGGGATCTCGCCGAAGACGGTGTCCAGGGCGAGTTCCAGCAGGTCGTCCTTGGTGTCGACGTACCAGTACAAGGACATCGCCGTCACGTCCAGCTCGGCGGCGAGCCGCCGCATGGAGAACTTCGCGAGGCCGTCGGCGTCGAGCAGGCGGACGCTCGCCGCCGTGATCCTGTCCCGGTCGAGGCCGGCCGGCTGGTCCGCCTTACGGGTGCGCGAGGGCGTCCGCCGGTCCAGCCACACACTGACCCGCGAAGGTTCCTTCACACGGTCTGCCCCGGACCCCATGGCGCACGCTCCTCGTCTCGCGGTGGCACTCCTGCGTACCGGCAACCCTCGTCCGATGCTATGCCCGCGACCTGGGGTTCTCAGTCCGCGTCCGTACGCGCGGCCCTCCGCAGCAGGGCCGCGGCCAGCAGCCCGCCGGCCAGGACCGCCACCGCACCGACGAGTTGGCTGGTCTCCAGGCCCGAGGCGAAGGCGTCCGTGACGCGCTCGCGGTCCGCGGCTCCGTCGGCGGCGGCGAGTGCGGCGGGCAGTGAGGCGGCCCCCGCCGCTCCCGGCACGAGGGCGGCGAAACGGGAGTTGAGCACGGCGCCGAGTACGGCGACCCCGAGGCCGTTGCCGAACTCCGCGAGCGTGCCGTTCACCCCGGCGCCCACACCCGCCTTCTCCGGCGGGATGGCGCCCATGATCGCGTTGGCCATCGCGGGCATGGCGAGCGCGACGCCGGCCCCCATGACGAGCAGGCCCAGCAGCATGCCGCCGTAGTCCTGCCCGCCCAGCAGCGCGATCGCCCCGAGTCCGGCGGCGAGGAGGCTCATCCCGGTGGCGATGACGGCGGGCGTCCCGAGCCTCAGCACCAGCCTGGCGCCGAGCCCGGTGAGGTTGAGCGCGACGACCGTGAGCGCGAGCGGAGCCGTGCGCAGGCCGGCCTCGAGCGGTTCGTAGCCGAGGACGAACTGCAGGTGCTGGGTGAGCAGGAAGAGCGAACCGGTCATCCCGAAGGCGACGAGGATCGCGCCCGCGACCGCCCCGGTGAAGCGCTGGTCGCGGAAGAAGCGCATGTCCAGCATCGGGTGGGGGACACGGAGTTCCCACAGGACGAATCCGGTGAGGACGGCGACCCCGGCGAAGGCCGTCAGCAGGACCGGCCCGGATCCCCAGCCGTGCTCAGGGCCGGAGATGATCGCGTACACGACGGATGTCATACCGAGGGTGGAGAGCAGCGCCCCGACCAGGTCCGGGCGGTCGCCCTGGAGGTTCCTGGACTCGGGCACGAGACGGACGACCGCGATCAGGCCGATGACCGCCACGGGGATGTTGACGAGGAAGATCGCACCCCACCAGAAGTGGTCGAGCATCGCCCCGCCGATCAGCGGACCGGCGGCGAAGCCCAGGGAGCTGACGGTCGACCAGATGCCGATGGCCTTGACGCGTTCGGTGTCGTCGAAGATCTGGACCACCACGGCGAGCGTGGTCGTCATCAGCAGCGCGCCTCCGACGCCCATCCCCGCGCGGGCGGCGATCAGCTGCCCGGAGGACTGCGCGAGTCCCGCTGCCAGCGAGCCGACGCCGAACAGCGCGAGTCCGGCGACCAGCATCCTCTTGCGGCCGTAGCGGTCGGCGGCGCTGCCCGCGGTGAGGACCAGCCCGGACTGGACGAGTGCGTAGGCGTTGATCATCCACTGCACATCGGCGGTGGACGCGTGGAGATCGGCGGTGAGTGAGGGGATCGCGACGTTCAGGACGGTGTTGTCGAGCAGCACGGTGAGCTGGGCGAGGCAGATGACTCCGAGGATCACCCAGCGCTGAGCATGGCCGCTCCCGGGGGTGAGGTCGTTCTTCTCTGCGGTGTTCGCCGTCATTCGGACCCCCGGTCAGGCGCAGTTGTACGGCGTATAGGAGAGGTTCATGTACACCGTAAAGCATTTCCTGTACGCCGTACAAGACAATTGTGCGGCCCCACGGACACGACAGGGCGGTGGCCCCGGAGTCCGCGCTCCGGAGCCACCGCCCTCAAGCTCCTCCGACTCTCCGGGGCCTATTGGTGCTTCGTCCGGGTGAGGTCGTAGAAGGTCGCGCTTCCGGCGGTGACCTCCTCGAAGTTCTCCTCAACCCAGTTGGAGATCTGCGACGACGCGCCTTCGCCGCCCATGCCACCGCCCATGCCGCCCGAGATGAAGTAGTGGATCCGCCCGTCCTCCACGTACTCCTTGAACCGGTCGAGCGTCGGGGACGGGTCGCTGCCGTTGAATCCGCCGATCGCCATCACCGGGGCTCCCGTGGCGAGCTGGTAACTCGCGGCGTTCTGCGCACCGATGGCCGCCGCGGCCCAGGTGTAGGCATCGGCGTCCTGCTCCAGGAGGGTCTCGGCCTCGGCTTCCACGGAGGCTCCGTTCAGCAGGCCGCCCATGCCGCCACCACCGCCCGCGCCGCCCTCGCCCGTGCCGCCGCCGGGCAGGCCGCCCTGCTGACCGCCGGGCACCTGGCCCGGCTGCCCCTGACCCGGCGTCCCGCCGCCCGGGAAACCGCCGGCCTGCGCGTTGCCCGGTGCGCTGCCCGGCGCCTGGCCGCCGCCCTGTTGGGCGCCCGGGCCGGGGGGCCGCATGCCCCCGCCGGGACCGCCGCCCTCACCGCCGCCGGGCCCACCGCCCCGGCCGCCACCGGGTCCGCCCATGCTCGCGCCCGACGGGCCCGCCGTGACGATCGAACCCTGGTGCCCGGTGTTCAGCGTGCTGACCGTGTACGCCGTCGGCCCCGCCAGCGACGCCACGAGGCCCAGCCCCGCCACCCCGAGGGCCAGCGCACGACCCTGCCGTGCGGTGAGCAGCAGCCCCACCGCGGCGACCAGGCCGCCGACCAGGACGGCCCAGCGCAGCCACGGGACGTAGTCCGGCGTGCGCCCCAGCAGGAGGTACGACCAGACGGCCGTCGCCGCGACGGTCACGCCGAGCACGGCGCCCGCCCACCACTTGCTCCGTTCCTCCCACAGGGCGGTGGCCCCCATGCCGACGAGGGCGGCGACGTAAGGAGCCAGCGCCACCGTGTAGTACTGGTGGAAGATCCCGGCCATGAAGCTGAAGACGAGGGCCGTCATCAGCAGCGAACCGCCCCAGGCGAGGAACGCCGCACGGGCCGTGTCGGTCCGCTTCGCCCGCCGGGTCAGCCAGACGCCCGCGACCAGCAGGATCAGCGCGGCGGGCAGCAGCCACGAGATCTGGCTGCCGATCTCGGAGTTGAACATCCGGCCGACGCCGGTCTCGCCCCAGCCGCCACCCTGACCGCCACCACCACCGACGCTGCCGGTCTCCTCGCCGTTGATGCGGCCGAGTCCGTTGTAGCCGAAGGTGAGTTCCAGGAAGGAGTTGTTCTGCGAGCCGCCGACGTACGGACGTGAGGAGGCGGGCCACAGCTCGACGACCGCCACCCACCAGCCGCCGGACACGACCGTCGCCAGGGCCGCCAGGCCGAGCTGGCCGAACCGCCTCCGCACGGACACCGGCGCGAGCACCGCGTACAGCACGGCCAGGGGCGGCAGGATCAGGAAGGCCTGCAGGGTCTTCGACAGGAACGCGAGCCCCACCGCGACACCCGCCCAGACCAGCCACTTCGTCCGGCCGCCCTCCAGCGCGCGCAGCACGCAGCAGACGGTGACGGTCATCAGCAGCGCGAGCAGCGCGTCCGGGTTGTTGAAGCGGAACATCAGCGCGGCGACCGGAGTCAGCGCGAAGACCGCCATCGTGATCAGCCCGGCGGCGGCACCGAACCGGCGGCGCACGGCCGCGTACAGGACACCGGCCGTGGCGACGCCCATCAGCACCTGCGGCGCGAGGATCGCCCAGGAGTTCAGGCCGAAGAGCCGCACGGACAAGGCCATGGGCCAGAGCGTGGCCGGGGGTTTGTCGACGGTGATCGCGTTCGCGGAGTCCAGCGAGCCGAAGAAGAAGGCCTTCCAGCTCCGGCTGCCGGCCTGCACGGCCGCGGAGTAGAAGGAGTTGGCGTAACCGGACGCGCTCAGGTTCCACAGGTACGCGAGCGCGATGACCAGCAGCATGACGAGGAAGGCGGGCCTCGCCCAGCGCGGGTCGTCGGGCCTGCCCCGGAGGAGGCGCCGTGCCAGCGGTTCCCGGCTGCCCGCCGCGTGCGCGGGAGGTGCCGGGACGTGGTCGGAGTGGGTGGCGGCGGCGGTCATCGGACGTTCCTCGGTTCGTGTGCGGAACCCTTGCGGGCGTCCTGGTGGTCGGTGCGCCGGTCGGGGAAGACCCAGGCGCGGAAGAGCAGGAACCGCAGCACCGTCGCCGCGAGATTGGCGGCGACCAGCACCGCGAGCTCGGTGCTGTGCGACGCGTCCCCCGAGGTGCCCAGGGCGGCGAGCGAGCCGCCGGTGAGGGCCAGCCCGATCGCGAAGACGACGAGCCCCTGCGCCTGGTGGCGTACGGCACCACCTCTGCCGCGTACTCCGAAGGTGAGCCTCCGGTTCGCCGCCGTGTTGGCGACGGCCGACACGAGAAGGGCCGCGGCGTTGGCGAACTGCGGGCCGACGCCCAGCCGGAAGAGGGAGTACAGGGCGAGGTAGACGAGGGTGGACAGCGCGCCCACCACACAGAAGCCGACCAGTTGCCTGGCGAGTCCTCCGGGCACCCCGGGCACGGCCCGGTCGCGCGGGTCGTCGCCGAAGGGGCGCGCCAGCCGGTCCAGCGGCAGGGCGCCGGTGGCAAGGGCCCGGCCCACCCGCCAGACGCCCTTGAGGTCGTCGGTCGCGGTCCTCACGATGTGCACCGTGGAGTCCGGGTCGTCGACCCAGTCGACCGGCACCTCGTGGATGCGCAGCCCCGCCCGCTCGGCGAGCACCAGCATCTCGGTGTCGAAGAACCAGCCGGTGTCCTCGACCATCGGCAGCAGCCGCTGCGCGACCTCGCGCCGTACGGCCTTGAAGCCGCACTGGGCGTCGCTGAATCCGGCGGCCAGCGAGGAGCGCAGGATCAGGTTGTAGGCCCGCGAGACGAACTCCCGCTTCGAGCCCCTCACCACCCGCGAACTGCGGGACAGGCGCGATCCGATGGCCAGGTCGGAGTGGCCGGAGATCAGCGGGGCGACCAGCGGCAGCAGGGCGTTCAGGTCGGTCGAGAGGTCCACGTCCATGTAGGCGAGGACCGGGGAGTCCGAGTGGGACCAGACGGTCCGCAGCGCCCGGCCCCGGCCCTTCTCCTCCAGCCGGTACGACCGGACCTCGGGGATGAGGTCCGCGAGCCGTGCCGCCACCTGGGGCGTGCGGTCGGAGCTCGCGTTGTCCGCCACGGTGATCCGGAAGCCGTAGGGGAAGGTCCGCGCCAGGTGGTCGTGCAGGCGCAGCACACACGTTTCGAGGTCCTTCTCCTCGTTGTACACGGGGACCACGACGTCAAGCACGGGTACGGGAGCGCCGGCGGCGCCGACCTCTGCGGCCGGGAGGTGTTCCCGGGCCGGCAGGGTGCTCCAGGGGGTGTCGGTTCGCATGGGACCGACACTCGCCAACAGCGCTGTCATCTCCGTGTGCTGAGCCTGTGGTGCGCCTGTGGGTGCGTCACCGGGGTGTACGGGGCCGGGGCCGTTCTCCCGGTCGGCCGCCTACGGCGTGTCCGCCGGCAGGTGGACGGCGAACACCGTGTCGCCCGGCACCGACCGCACCTCGGCCCGCCCGCCGTGCGCGGCCACGACGGCCTGCACGATGGCGAGGCCGAGCCCCGTCGAACCGGCGTGCCGGGAGCGTGAGGCGTCGCCGCGTGCGAACCGTTCGAAGACACGGGGCCGGAGCTCCGGCGGGATGCCGGGCCCGTCGTCCTGGACCTCCAGGGTCACCCAGGGCAGCTTCCCGCTCGGCGGGCGCACGCGGACGGTGACGGTGGTCCCCGGCGGAGTGTGCGTGCGGGCGTTCGCGAGCAGGTTGACCAGCACCTGCTGGATCCTGGTCGGGTCGGCGAGCACCGTCGCGGGCGCCTCGGGCAGCTCCAGCCGCCAGTGATGGGTGGCCCCCGGGGCCCCGCCGGGGAGCCGGCCCGCCACACGGGCGTCGCTCACCGCGTCGATGACGAGGGGCGAGAGGTCGGTGCTCTCGTACGAGAGCGGCCGTCCGGCGTCGAGACGAGCCAGGAGGAGCAGGTCCTCGACCATGCCCGTCATCCGCTCCGCCTCGGACTCGATCCGCCCCAGCGCGTGCCGGGTGTCGGGCCCGGTGCTCTCCCGGCCGCGCCGGGTCAGCTCGGCGTACCCACGGATGGAGGCGAGCGGTGTGCGCAGCTCATGGCTGGCGTCGGCGACGAACTGCCGTACGCGTGTCTCGCTCTTCTGCCGTGCCTCCAGGGCCGAACCGACGTGACCCAGCATCCTGTTGAGGGCCGCGCCGACCTGCCCGACCTCGGTGTGCGGATCGGCCTCGGCCTCCGGGACCCGTTCGAGGAGGGCGACCTCACCGCTGTGCAGCGGGAGTTCGGAGACCCTCGTCGCGGTGGCCGCCACCCGGTGCAGCGGACGCAGGGCGACGCCGACCATGGCGGCACCGGCGATCCCGGCCGCGATGAGCCCCGCACCGGTGACGCACACCTCGACGAGGACCAGGGTGGTGACGGCCTTGTCCACCTCGGCCGTGTCGATGCCGACCAGGACGGACGTACCACCGCTCGCCGGGACGACCTGGACGCGGTAGCTGCCGAGGCCGGGGAGTTCGACGTCATGAGGTCCGTCGCCGTCCGGGGTCACCCCGGAGGCTTCGAGCGCGTCGTCCTGGGCCGCCGTCAGCTCTTCGGTGCTCTGCTGGGCGTCGGGACCGTTCATCACCTTCGAGTCGGTGACGGAACCGTCGGTGACCACGGCGCCGATCGTGTCGGGGCCGCCCCTGCCGACGAAGTCCAGCCGGTCCGCGCCCTCCGGGCCGGGCGGCGCCAGGGCTCCCGGCGGACGGTTCGCGGCCAGCCTCGTGATGTCGTGCAGCTGGCCGTCCAGCTTCCCGTACATGTAGCTCCGGAACGCGATCGCGGTGACCGAACCGATCACGGCCGCGACGACCGCGATCAGCGTCACCGCGTACACGACGAGCCGGGTCCGCAGCGTCCACGGCCGGCGTGCGCCGTTCCTCCTGCCCATCGCGTCAGTCGCCGGGCTTGATGAGGTATCCCGCCCCACGCCGGGTGTGGATCATCGGGGTGCGCCCCGCGTCGATCTTCTTGCGGAGGTAGGAGATGTACAGCTCGACCACGTTGGCCTGACCGCCGAAGTCGTAGTTCCAGACCCGGTCGAGTATCTGTGCCTTGCTGAGCACCCGGCGCGGATTGCGCATCAGGAAGCGCAGCAGCTCGAACTCGGTCGCCGTGAGGTGGATCGAGGTGTCGCCCCGCGTCACCTCGTGACTGTCCTCGTCCAGCACCAGGTCACCCACGACCAGCGTCGACTCGCTGCGGACCGCCGCCGCCGTGCCGGAGCGGCGGATCAGCCCGCGCAGCCGCGCCACGACCTCCTCCAGGCTGAACGGCTTGGTGACGTAGTCGTCGCCACCCGCCGTGAGCCCGGCGATCCGGTCCTCCACCGCGTCCCGCGCGGTCAGGAACAGCACCGGTACGTCGGAGACCTCGCGCCGGAGCCGGCCGAGCACCGCCAGCCCGTCCATGTCGGGGAGCATCACGTCGAGGACCACCGCGTCGGGCCGGAAGTCACGCGCCGTACGGACGGCCCCCGCACCGTCCCCGGCGCTGCGCACCTCCCAGCCCTCGTAACGCAGGGCCATCGAGAGCAGCTCGGCCAGCGGAGCCTCGTCGTCCACGACCAGGACGCGGACGGGGCTGTGGTCGGGCCTGAGCAGTTCTGTACGCCCCAGGGGCGAGGTCGTCGTCATGGCTCAAGGCTGTGAGACGGCCGTGAGAATGACCTTTCGCCTCCCTGTGAATTTCCTGAGAAACACGCCGCCGGGCCGCCGCTCCGGCATCAAGAGCATGTGGACGGGACGCCCCATCCCGTGCCGGGTGCTCTCAGAACAGCCCGTCCTGCACGCCACCCGCCCCCACTGCCACGGCCGGCACGCTCAGACCGGCCCGCGCGTCCGCCCCCGTCAGGTCCCAGCCGGTGACGAGCCGCGTGTCGAGCACGACGACTTCGCCGTCCACGCTCTCCAGGTGCAGATCGGGCCCGGCCGCCGCCACCAGCCGGCCGGCCACCACGCCTCCGTCCACCAGCCCGGTCACCACCCGCGCCGTCCGGCCCGCACCGCCGAGCCCGAACACCCCGGCGTGATCGACCGCTTCGAACGGCAGCCGCTCCAGCGCCTCCGGCCAGCCGGCTCCCGCCAACGCCACGGCCCGCCGGTACGACGCCTCGATCTCGGCCGCCCGCTCCGCAGCCCCCGGCAGCGCGTCGCGTACGGCCCGCTTGCGCGCGTACGGGATCCGGTCGGGCACCCCGAGCGCCGAGCGCAGCAGCTCCTCCGTACGCCGCGCGGCCATCAGCGGCCCGCGCCCCAGCCAGCTGAACACCACGGCCCCCTGCTCCCGCAGCCGCGCGGCGTCCCGCACCTCACCGGTGATCCCGACCTTGACCAGGCCAGGCCCGAACCAGGCCAGGTAGACGCGGTACGTCCGAGGGTCGTCGGCGATCGTGTCGGCGGCCACCGAGTGCGCCCGGTCCAGCCGCGCGCACTCCGCGCACCGCGCACCCGTACTCCGTACCGGCACCACGGCCCCGAGCGGGCACGGGTTGCCGCGCGCACCGAGGCAGTGCCGCTCCCCCTGGGCACGGAGCCCGAGCTCCTTCCCGTACGCCAGGACGCTCACCCGTCCGCGCCCCGTCCTGTCGCTCCGCTCCCACCCGAGCACGGGCTCGCCGTGGGGCCAGCGCAGCCCGGTGCACCGCCAGCCGCTCATGCCGTGCCTCCCAGCCCACCCGGGTGTGCCCTGTCGACAGCCAGCGTAGGACCTCCGCGCAGGCCCGTACGCGGATGTTCCCCGGGGCTGGTGCCGCGGCAGGCACTAGGATCCGGGCCATGGCTCTGACCGCGGACCACCTGGACCGGTTCGAGGCCTCCATGCCCCGCCTGGAGGCCATCGCCTACCGCCTGCTCGGCTCCGCGAGCGATGCCGAGGACGCCGTGCAGGACACGTTCCTGCGCTGGCAGGCCGCGGACATCGACCGCATCGAGGTCCCCGAGGCCTGGCTGACGAAGGTCCTCACCAACCTGTGTCTCAACCAGCTCACCTCGGCCAGGGCCCGGCGCGAGACGTACGTCGGCCAATGGCTGCCCGAGCCACTGCTCGCCGGGGACCCGATGCTCGGCCCCGCCGAAACCGCCGAGCAGCGCGAATCGGTCTCGTACGCGGTCCTCACCCTCATGGAGCGCCTCGCCCCCAACGAGCGGGCGGTGTACGTGCTGCGGGAGGCCTTCGACCACCCGCACCGGAGGATCGCGGAGATCCTCGACATCACCGAGGCGGCCAGCCAGCAGATCTTCCACCGCGCCAAGCAGCACCTGGCGGACGGCAGGGCCCGCGCCGAGATCGACGGGGCTGCCGCCCGGCAGATCGTCGAGGAGTTCCTGAAGGCCGCCACCAGCGGCCGGACCGAGCCGCTCGTGCGGCTGCTCACCGAGGACGCCGTCTCGATCGGCGACGGCGGCGGCAAGGTGCCGGCCCGCACCAAGGCGTTCGAGGGCGCCCGCGCGGTCGCGACGTTCATGCGGGGCCTGTTCAAACCCAGCAAGGCCAAGCGTGCCCTCGCCGGTGGTTCGCCCGCGATCCACTCCACGACCGCCAACGGCGCCCCGGCCCTCGTGGCGGTCCTGGACGGCCGGGTCATCGGCGTCATGTGCCTGGAGATCACCCCCGACGGCATCGCCGCGTTCCGCAACCAGGCCAACCCCGACAAGCTCGAACGCGCGACCAGGCGATGGGCGGCCACCGACCACGGGGAACCCCTGCTCCACGCCTTCTGACCTCGTTGTGAGGTGCTTCACATCGCGCTCCTGTCAGGAAACGGCGGGCTGCCCGGTTCAAGGGGCGAACCCGCGCGAGACAGGAGCAGGGAAATGAAGCACCGCATCATCGTCCTCGGAGCCGGATACTCGGGAACCGTCGCCGCCGGCCGCCTCGCCAGGCGGCTGCACCGCGACGACGTCGCCATCACCCTCGTCAACGCCGAGCCCGACTTCGTCGAGCGCGTCCGGATGCACCAGCTGGCAGCCGGTCAGGACCTCGTACTCCGGCCCCTCAGCACGATGTTCACCGGAACCGGCGTCGCACTGAGGATCGGAAGGGTCACCGGCGTCGACGTCGAGCGCAGGACCGTCATGGTCATCGGCACGAACACCACCGAGGAGCTGGAGTACGACAGCCTCGTGTACGCCCTCGGCAGCGGCTGGGACACCCAAGGCGTTCCCGGCACCTCCGAGTACGCCCACGACATCGCCGGCCGCCCGGGAGCCCTCCGGCTGCGCGAGCGCCTGACCGGCCTGGACGCGGGCCGGCCCGTGGTCGTCGTCGGCGGCGGCCTCACCGGCCTGGAGGCCGCGACCGAGATCGCCGAGTCCCGCCCGGACCTCGACGTCACGCTCATCGCCCGGGGCGGGCTCGGTGACCAGCTCTCGCCGAAGGGCCGGCGGCACCTGCGGAAGGTCTGCGACGGGCTGGGCATCACCGTGCACGAGCGGACCACCGTCACCGGCGTCGAGGCCGACCGGGTCACCACCGCCGACGGGGCGGCCGTCCCGGCCGCGGTCACCGTGTGGGCCACCGGCTTCGCGGTCCACCCGATCGCGAAGGCGACCGCGCTGGAAGTCACGGGAACGGGCCGGATCGTGGTCGACGCGACCATGCGCTCGGTCTCGCACCCCGACGTGTACGCCGTCGGCGACGCGGCCATGGCGATGGGCCCCGGCGACAAGCCGCTGCGGATGTCGTGCGCCACGGGCGGTCCCTCCGCATGGCAGGGCGCCGACGCCATCGCGGCACGCCTGACCGGCGGGAAGCTCCCGAACATCCCGCTCCGCTACGTCAACCAGTGCATCTCGCTGGGCCGCAGGGAGGGCCTCATCCAGTACGTGACCGCCGACGACCGCGCCCGCGGGGCGGCCCTGACCGGCCGGTTCGCCGCGCTCTACAAGGAACTGGTCTGCAAGGGCGCCGCCTGGGGCGTCACCAAGCCGACGCTCGGCCTGCCGGCACGGCGCCGCCGCGTCGTGCGGACGGACTCCCTTGCCACGCCGGCCGGAACCGGGATGATCCGGGAGGCCCGTGATCAATACAGCTAAGGCGCGGCGACGACGACGTACGCCATGGCAACCACGACGGCCAGACCGGCAGCTACGACACCGAGCAGAGCCATCCCCAGCAGTCCGGTCACGGCTCCGATCGCCTTCCAACCGGTCCGGTTGATGCGCACAGCCTGTTCGACCGCGCTCTCGTGGTCGCTGTCGTCGTACCGGTCCCGCCCGTTCATGACCGCCTGCCGTCGCGGCAACGCGAGAGGCCCCCGGGATTTCTCCTGGGGGCCTCTGGCCTGCTGTGCACTCGGCAGGATTCGAACCTGCAACCTTCTGATCCGTAGTCAGATGCTCTATCCGTTAAGCTACGAGTGCGTGTCCTCGGCCTGAGCCTCGGTCCCGCCTCCCGGGCTTTTCTGCCCTGTCGGCGTTGCGAGAACAACATTACATGACCTGCGCCGTGACGCGAAATCCATTAGCCAAACCGCACCTGACCAGCGGAAACATCGTTCTGGGACCGGTTTTCCGCGGCCGGGAACGACCGAAGCCCCGTGCCTGGGGCACGGAGCTTCGGGATCTTGCGGAGGCGGAGGGATTTGAACCCTCGATGGGCTTTAAGACCCAAACCGCATTAGCAGTGCGGCGCCATAGACCGGACTAGGCGACGCCTCCAGCACACCCCGCGCGAACGCGAGTGGTGCGTGCAGATGATGACACAGACGAGCGCGCTGTCACCAATCGCCGCCCACGGTACTAGGCAGGTGGGCGGCTAGGCAAAGCGCCCTGCGGCGGGCGTTCCGGTGGCCGCGGGGTCCGGACGTCCCGGTCGGTCCCCCATGAGTTGCGCAACGTGTGGGCGTCAGGAGCGTTAGAGAGGACGAGGGCTCCGCCCTCCGTCCGTCACCCCATGTGCCCGGCGCACGCCTCGACACGGCGCGCGCCGGAGCAGGCCGGCGCGCTCCCGGCGCGCCAGAACATCAGGAGCCCCGCATGCTGCGCCGTCTCACCCTCACCGCCGTCGCGTCCCTCGCCGCGCTGTCCGCCGCCGTACCCACCGCCACGGCCGTGTCCCCTCTCGTGCCGCTGCCACCGCTGCCCTTCCTCCAGGGGGACTGGCCGACGGCGCGCGACACGGGGACCCGGCTCACCGTGACGGTCTCGGAGTCCGGCAATCCGACGGCCGACGGGGCCTTCGAGCTGGAGTGCGACCCGGCCGGTGGCAGCCACCCGTCCGCCCAGCGCGCCTGCGATCTGCTGGACGAGGCCGCGGCGTCGGGGGACAACCCCTTCGTGGCCACCGACCGCAACGCCATGTGCACCCAGCAGATGGGTGGGCCGGCCACCGCCCGGGTGCAGGGAACGTGGCGGGGTGAGAACGTCGACGCGCGGTTCAGCCGGGCCAACGGCTGCGAGATCTCCCGCTGGAACAGCCTCGTGCCGGTGCTCCCCACCGCCCGGTAGCCGATTCGGCGGAGTGCGCTCTTCTCCGCGAGCTCCGCGAGGTAGCCGGTTCGGCGGGGCGTGCGCCGGGACTTCGGCAAGGACGGACGGCGCGAACCGGGGGCGCGTGCAGGCCGTAACAGGGGCCTGCACGCCGCCGTCCAGGGGCACTTCGGGCCGTCCCCCGGCAGGAGCCGCCTCGCATCGACGCACGTCAGAAGGGGCGCGCGCGGTCACGCCATGGACCACCGGCGTACACCGTTTGCACGAAACCTTGGTGAGAGCTCCCCCTCATCCGCCGCCCGCCATGCGCTCCCTGCCTTTAGACTCCTCCAGTGACAGCCTGAGGCCCGAGGGGCAGGATGGGGCCCGCTGTCGGCAAGGTGCGGTATTCAGGGAGGAAGCGTCTCGTGAGCAGCAGGCCATCCCGAGGCACTGCTCGCCTCGCAGCCATACTCGACGCCCTCCCGGACGGGCTCCTGCTCGTCAACTGCAACGGCACGGTCGTCAACGCCAACACCATCGCCCTCGAGATGTTCGAGACCCCGGGCACCGCGCTCGTGGGGCGCGGACTGCTCGATCTGCTTCCGGAGTTCGACTCCAGGCTGATCCCGGGGTCGATGCGCAGGCCGGACGCTGCGGACGAGCAGGGCAGGACCAAGCCGACGCGGATGATCGCGCGCCGGACCGACCACACCGAGTACCCGGTCGAGGTCACCAGCGCGTCCCTGGACAGCGGCCATGCGGGCTACAACGACATCCACTCCAGCTACACGGGCGACGAGCTGCTCATGCTCGTCGTACGGGACCTCTCCGGCACCGTCGACACCGAGGCCGAGCTGGCCCGTTCGCAGCGCCAGACCGAGATGATCCTGCGGGCCGCCTCCGAGGGCGTCGTCGGCACGGACACGGACGGCCGGGTCGTCCTGGTCAACCCGGCGGCCGCGCAGATCCTCGGCTTCCGCGCCAGCGACCTCGGCGGCCAGGAGCTCCACCCGCTGATACTGCACTCGCGTGCGGAGGGCGACCCGTTCCCGTACGAGGAGTCGCCGCTCGCCGACACCCTCAGGTCCGGCCGCAAGCACCGGGTACGCGGGCAGGTGCTGTGGTCCAAGAGCGGCGCCCAGGTGCCGGTGGACCTGACGACCGCCCCGGTGCGCGACGGGGACCAGCTCGTCGGCGCCGTCATGACGTTCACCGACCGCAGGCCCTACGACGAACTGGCCCAGCAGCACACCGAAGAGGTCACCGGTCTGACCGAACGGCACGCGGCCGAGATCGCCGAGCTCACCGCGAGCCACCGGGCCGAGGTCACCGCGCTCACCGAGGCGCACGCGGCCGAGACCGCCGACCGGACCGAGCGGTACGCCTCCGAACTGGAGGAGCAGGCGGAGCGCCTGACCGGCACCGAAGCTCGGCACACCCAGCTGACCGCCGTGCTGGGCGGGTCCCTGCGCGGGCCGCTGGAAGAGCTGCGCGGTGAACTCTCGGCCCTCGCCGCCGACCCGGCCGGCCAGCTCTGGCCCGAGGCCAACCAGATCCTGCATCACCTCGCCGCGGGGTATGCGCGCATGACCACCCTGGTCGACAACGTGCTGAGCTATCAGCGCCTCGACCAGGGCACCGAGGAACTCGTCAAGCAGCCGGTGCTGCTCGACTCCGTGGTGACCGCGGCCGTCGACGGCGCTGTCGAGCTGATCGGTCCGGGGCGCGCGCAGTTCGCGGTGCACGCCCCTCCGATCGAGGCCGAGGTCGACGCGGGCCGGCTGATCACGGCACTCGCCCATCTCGTCGCCGACGTGGCCGGTGTCGACTCGACCGGCAAGGCCCGGGCGGTGCCGGGCGGCGGTTACGTCGACTCGACGGTCGTCGTGGCGGCCGCGCAGCGCGGCGACGTCGTACGCATCGAGGTGCGCGGGCCGTTCGCCGGGGGCGACCCCGTGCACGTGCCGATCGTGCGCGGGATCGTACGCGCGCACGGCGGTGTGCTCCAGACGCACGAGATGGCCGGGATGAGCGGCAGCGCGTACGTCCTGGAGGTGCCGCTCGGCACCGGCGCCGGGACCGTCGCGCCCGAGCCTCTTCCCGTTCCCGAACAGGCCGCCGTGCCCGTGCCGGAGCCCGAGCCCTCCCCCCAGCCCACACAGGGCGGCAGGCGGCGGGCACGGCGGGGCTCGACGGACGCGTTCCTGGACAGCCCCCTCGACTCCGGAGCGCCCGCTCCGGAGTCCGGTGACACCGCGGCCGGGGAACCGACCGGCCGGCGCAGGGCGCGCCGGGCGGCCGAGGGCGCGCCCGAGCAGGACCACGCGGCGGAACAGGACATGACGCTCCCTCAGCGGAGCGAGGGATCCGGCCGCAGGCGCGGTCGGCCCAGCCCCGCGGAGACGGGTGCGGAGAGTGCGGCGGAGCCCCGGCAGGCGCTGGCGCTCCCCGCGGCGGCGTCCGCCCCCTCGGAGGGGTCGGTGGTCACGGCGGCCGAGGGCGCGCAGGGAGGTGGCGGCCGACCGCAGCGCGGGCAGACCGTGCCGCCCCAGGGTGTGCCGCAGAACCCCGCAGGGCGCCAGGCCGGCGGCAGCCGGCCCGCGCTGCCCGCCCTCGCCTCCTCCGACGCCCAGGGGCCGCAGGCGCAGCCTCAGCCCGAGCAGTCGGCACAGCAGCCCGGGGGCCGGCGGGCCCGCCGGGCCCTCGGCGCGGCGCAGGAACGCGCCGCCGCGGCCGAGCCTTCGGAACCCCGTACGGCCTTCGCGCTGCCGCCCGCTGCGGCGGACCGGATCCCGCCGACGGCTCCGGGCGCGCCGGTCGTGGCACCGCCGTCCGCCGCCGCACCTGCCGAGGCCGCGGCCCAGCCGCTCCCGGCACCGGCCGCGCCCGGGCCGGCCCCGTTCGAAAAGCCGCTGCCCGAGCGTCACGACGCCGTGCGTACCGCGCCGGACGAGGACCACACGCCGCCTCAGCCACATCCCCTGCCGTCCGGCCGTCGGAGGGCGGAGGCCACGGAGGCTCCGGAGCCGCAGGCCCGGCCGGGCCGTCCCACCCCGGGGCAGCCGCTGCCCCCCGTCCCTCCGCAGCCCGACTGGGCACAGGACACCTCCGTGCGGGCTCCGGCCGTCCCGGCGCCCGTGGGCGACACGCCCCAGGCCGACGACGACGAGTCCTGGGCGGGCCAGGGCAGCACCGCGCACACCACGGGCACCGCCGCCCCCGCCGTAGCCGGGCGGGCGCCCGCACAGGAGCCGCATCCGGCCGACAACGACACCCCGGCCCCCGTCGCGGACGCGCGGCGCCAGCCGCTGCCCGCCGAGGCCCCCATGCCGGCGTCCTCGGACTCGACCCAGGGGCGTGCGTTCAGCGTGCGTACGCTGGGTCAGGGCGTGCCCTTCGCGCAGCACCTCGCCCATCAGCAGAACCAGACGCTCGGCGGCGCCGGGCGGCGCCGTAAGCTCGCGGCCCCGCCCGAGGCCGAGCCGCCGTCCACACCGGCCGTGGCGCCCGTGCCGCCGCAGCCCGCCCCGGCCGCCGGTCCGCCGGCGCCGGGCGGTACCCAGGGGAGCACCGCGCAGGGCCCCGGTTCCGGTCAGCTGCTGTCCCCGCCCGCCTCCGAGGGGCGTGCGTACGCGATAGGGGCCCCCGACGAGGGTGCTGAGGGGCCGGAGCCGCTGGACGGCCCCGGTGGCGCCGTCGAGGTGGACAACCGGCCGCATCCGCAGCCCGTCGACGACGAGCTGCCGCCGGAGCCGCTGGACAATCCGCGTCGGCTGCTCGTCTGGCCGGCCCCGGACGTCTCCACCCAGCAGGCGCTCAGCGACCGCGGTTACCGCCCGGTGATCGTGCACTCCCGCGAGGAGGTCGACGCCCAGATCGCGGCGTTCCCGGCCGCGCTGTTCGTCGACCCGCTGACCGGGCCGATCACCCGTACCGCGCTGCAGTCACTGCGTCAGGCGGCCGTGGCGGCCGAGGTCCCGGTGCTCGTCACGGCCGGTCTGGGTCAGGCGACCAGGGAAGCGGCGTACGGCGCCGACCCGGCCGTGCTCCTCAAGGCGCTCGCCCCGCGCGACAGCGACCAGCATCCTCCGAGGGTCCTGGTGATCGAGGAGCACGAGGAGATCGCGCTGGCGCTCACGGAGACGCTGGAGCGGCGCGGCATGCAGGTGGCGCGGGCGTCGGGGGACAGCGAGGCCGTCGAGCTCGCCACCCGGGTGCGGCCCAACCTGGTGGTGATGGACCTGATGCAGGTGCGCCGCCGACGCGCCGGGATCATCGACTGGCTCCGGGCCAACGGCTCGCTGAACCACACGCCGCTCGTCGTCTACACCTCGGCCGGCATGGAGGAGGCGGACCTGCCGAGGCTCGCCTCGGGTGAGACGGTGCTCTTCCTCGCCGAGCGCTCCACGAGCGACGAGGTGCAGTCCCGGATCGTGGATCTGCTGGCGAAGATAGGGACGAACTGAAGCCCGGACGCGGGAGCGGACAGGGGCGGCACAGAAGGCGGCGGGGGCGGTACGGAATGTTCCGTACCGCCCCCGCCGGGTGCGCCGTGACCCGGGTCAGAGCTGAGTGATGTCCAGCTCGCCGTCGGCGTACTGCTTGCGGATCACCTTCTTGTCGAACTTGCCCACGCTCGTCTTCGGCACCGCAGGCACGATCGTCCAGCGCTCGGGCAGCTGCCACTTGGCCACGGACTGGGCGAGGAAGGTCCTGAGCGCCGCGTGGTCGGCGGTGGCGCCCTCCTTGAGGACGACGGTCGCGAGGGGGCGCTCGCCCCACTTCTCGTCGGGGACGGCGACGACCGCCGCCTCGGCGACATCCGGGTGCGCCATGATCGCGTTCTCCAGATCGACACTGGAGATCCACTCACCACCGGACTTGATGACGTCCTTGGCCCGGTCGGTGAGCGTGAGGTATCCCTCGCCGCTGATCACGCCGACATCGCCGGTCTTCAGCCAGCCGTCCTCGCTGAACTTGTCCTCGGGGCGCAGGCCTTCGCCGTCCGCGCCGCCGTAGTACGCACCGGCGATCCACGGGCCACGGACCTCCAGCTCACCCGCGGACTCGCCGTCCCACGGCAGGGTCTCGCCCGTGGGGCCGGTCAGGCGCGCTTCGACACCGGCCGGGAACCGGCCCTGGGTGACGCGGTACGGCCACTCCTGCTCCTCGGTCAGTCCGGCCGGCGGGTTGGACATGGTGCCGAGCGGCGACGTCTCCGTCATGCCCCAGGCGTGGCAGAGGCGGACGCCGAGCTTGTCGTACGCCTCCATCAGGGAAGGCGGACAGGCGGCGCCGCCGATCGTGACGCGGGCCATGGAGGAGAGGTCGCGCGGCTTGGCTGTGACCTCGGCCAGCAGTCCCTGCCAGATGGTGGGGACGGCCGCTGCGTGCGAGGGCCGCTCCTGCTCGATCATGTCGGCGAGCGGTGCCGGCTGCAGGAAGCGGTCGGGCATGAGCATGTTGACGCCGGTCATGAACGTCGCGTGGGGCAGCCCCCACGCGTTCACGTGGAACTGGGGCACGACCACCAGGGTCGTGTCCTTGTCGGTCAGCCCCATCGACTCGGCCATGTTGACCTGCATGGAGTGCAGGTAGATGGAGCGGTGGGAGTAGACGACTCCCTTGGGGTCACCTGTGGTGCCGGAGGTGTAGCACATGGCGGCTGCCTGGCGTTCGTCCAGCTCGGGCCAGTCGTAGGAGTCAGGTCGGCCGGCGATCAGTTCCTCGTACTCGTGCACCCGGGGCGCGGCACCGTCGAGCGCCGAACGGTCGCCGGGACCGGACACCACCACGTGCTCGATCGAGGGCAGGTGGGGGAGCAGCGGTGCGAGCAGCGGCAGCAGCGAACCGTTGACGAGGACCACCTTGTCGTCGGCATGGGCGACGATCCAGATCAGCTGCTCGGCGGGGAGCCGCAGGTTGAGCGTGTGGAGGACGGCACCCATCGAGGGGATCGCCAGATACGCCTCGACGTGCTCGGCGTTGTTCCACATGAGCGTGGCGACCCGCTGGTCGCCGTCGACGCCCAGCTCGTCACGCAGGGCGTGCGCCAGCTGTGCGGCGCGCCTTCCGATCTCGGAGAAGCTGCGCCGGTGCGGCTCCGGGTCACCGGTCCAGGTCGTCACCTGCGACTTCCCGTGGATGGTCATCCCGTGGTTCAGGATGCGGGTCACAGTCAGCGGTACGTCCTGCATGGTGCTGAGCACGGCGTCCTCCCGGTGGGCGCTACGCGGCAGTAAAGGTGCGCTGATTCTGCTCACATACCAAGCGGTATGTCACTACTTCCGGGAGTACGAATCGATGTCGGCCGCCGGAACCGCGCCCTCCACGGGCCGCGGGCCGGGGGCGGGGAAGGAGCGCCCGTGTCATCGGACCGGGGTGAGCTCCGGATCCTGGCGGAGCTTGCCCAGGGCCCGCGAGACGGCGCTCTTGACCGTACCGATGGACACGCCCAGCACCTCGGCCGTCTGGGCCTCACTGAGGTCCTCGTAGTACCTCAGGACGACCATGGCCCGCTGGCGGTCCGGGAGCTTGAGCACGGCACGCCACATCGCGTCGTGCAGGGACTGCTGCTCGGCCGGGTCCGGTGCGGGCGCGGCCTCCTTCTCGGGCAGCTCCTCGCAGGCGAACTCGTCGACCTTGCGCTTGCGCCACTGCGAGGTGCGGGTGTTCACCAGGGCGCGGCGGACGTAACCGTCGAGCGCGCGATGGTCCTCGATCCGCTCCCAGGCGACGTACGTCTTGGTCAGCGCGGTCTGCAGCAGGTCCTCGGCGTCGCTCGGATTCGCGGTGAGGGAGCGCGCGGTCCGCAGCAGCACGGGGCCCCGGGCCCGCACGTACGACGAGAACGACGGATAGCGGCGGTGTCCGACGGAGGCAGCGGCCGCCCTGGAGGCGCCGGCACAGACTGGCGTGGTCATGGCTCCACGCTAGGAGCGGGCATGGACGAGGGGATCGGCCCCAGGTCCCGAAGCCACGTCCGCCTCAGGTTGTAGGGGTCGGGCGGGCCCCACCTCCTGAAGGTGGAGAGAGGGCCCATCCACCTCAGGGTCCCCGCCCCGGGTCCACCCCTCCCCCACACGGAAGCGGCCCGTGCGCGGCGGTACGACCGCCACCGCACGGGCCCCTCCCATCAGCTCACCAGAGCGGCGTGAAGGTCACCGAGACGATGTCCGTGGACTGGTCGATCACCGTGAAGGCGGAGCCGTTCACCTGGGCCGAGTTGCTGTGGTTGGAAGCGCCGAAGCCGACGGCCTGCTGCTGGGACGTGGATGAATTACCGAAATTGTCCCCTCCGACACCGGCGGACCCGATCGTCGCCACCGCCGCGTTCGATCCGTCGTTCGCGAACGAACCGTTGTCAGCCATCGCGACCCCGCCGAACAGGGTGGCGGCGAGGGGCAGAGCGGCAACGACGGCGAGGGCGCGAGCAGTACGGATACGTGCCATGTCAATTCCTCCAGGAACCGAAGATGCGGCTTGATACGGCTGGTCCCGAAGCGGTTGGCCGACCACCTCGGGTGCTGGTCACGACGTCGCGGGAGCAAAACTGCCCAGCGCACCCCCGGCGAATCACCCATGCCGCGCGATTCCCCCGTTCGCATGAGGAACGCCTGGTAAACCTCCCGTACGAGGAAAAAGGGAGGAAAACGAGTCAAGGAAGGAAATACGTTTCACCACGCACGCGCCCGACACCCTCTTCCCTTCTTCGAACGCTTGTACGAAAATAGCCGCATGGTCACCACCGACCGGCAGACCGCCACCCTGGCCCTGGCCCACGCGCTCTCCGCCGCCGAGCGCGGGCTCCCCGTCTTCCCGCTGTCCGCCACCAAGCTCCCCGCCCTCCGCTCACCGCACCGCGACGAGGACCCGCCCGCACGCTGCCGGGGCACCTGCGGACTGCCGGGCCACGGGGTCCACGACGCCACCACCGACCCGGCAGCCGTCCGCGCGCTCTTCGCCGCGGCACCGAGGGCCACCGGCTACGGGATCGCCTGCGGACGTCCGCCGCACCGCCTCATCGGCATCGACCTCGACATCGACACCGCGCACGGCAACGACTCCGTCGCCGCTCTCCAGCAGCTGGCCCTCCAGCACCTGTTCACCATCCCGGCCACCGTCACGGTGCTCACGCCCAGCGGCGGCCGGCACCTCTGGCTGACGGGCCCGTCCGGCGTCTCCGTACCCAACTCCGCGGGCCGCCTCGCTCCCGGTATCGACGTACGCGGAGCGGGCGGCTACCTGGTCGGCCCCGGCTCCGTCACGGTCCACGGCCGATACCGACTGGCGCCCGGCACGGCCCACCTGACACCGGCCTCCTGCCCCCGCGCCCTCCTGCGCCTGCTCACGCCCCCACCGCGCCCCCACCACCCGGCCGGCCGGACCCCCACGGCCCGACAGGGGCAGGGCCTGGTCCAGTTCGTACGCGACGCACACGAGGGGCAGCGCAACACCCGCCTGTTCTGGGCAGCTTGTCGCGCGTACGAACACGGCTTCGGCGACACACTCGCGGACGCCCTCACCGAAGCGGCGATCGGCACCGGCCTCACGGAACAGGAGGCCCGCGCCGCGATCGCCTCGGCCGCCCGACTGACCACGCCGCGGCGGGACATCTGACAGATGTCCTTCAACAAGGCGCGCGCCGCGCATGCGAGCGGCGACCACCCGTCATGAGACGGACCCCGCTCCGAGCAGGAGCTAGGCAGGCGTGGTCGCCGGTCAGGTCCCCGAGCTTGCGAGCCCCCGGGGACGACGAGCGTATCCCGCTCCCCTGCCTCTACCGGAAGTGGAGGCTGTTGCCTGGGGCGTGGCCTCTCCGCACGGTCGGTTGAGCGACTTCTCGCTCGCTTCGAAGATGTCGGCGTCCGTCGCCTGCTGCGGGACGTGCGTGATGTACGTCCCGCGGCCTGGGAGATGATCTCCGGCAGGACGAACGGGACGGCCGGGGCAGGCTCGGACACGGCGAGGCCGGTACCTGGCAGGCAGCCGACGACCCCGCTGAGCGAGAGGTGGCACTCGCGAAGGCCCGCTGACGCTCTCTGCGCTTGTTCCGCCGGTCAGTGCACTACCTGATCGTTCAGGAGAACAAGGAGCCCACCAGTATCGCGCAGTAGTGCACGCACTGGTGCCACCGCTTGCAGTAGCGCTTCGCCCGCCACAACGAACGCCGTGTGAACTGCTTCTCGCACCAAACGCACTTGCGAGTCGTCCCATCCCCCATGGCCACGACCCTATCGGCCAACGGCGACGCCCCGAAAAGCCCGGCTAGCGGTGCTGCGGAGTCGTGAACCGCCTGGCCGCGATCGGAGTCACCGTCAGCCATGCGGTGGAGCGGCCCGAACCACGGGAGGGACCGCCGAGGAAGCATCGCTACTCGGCGTCCAGAGGGCCGCACTCGAACAGCGGTGCCCGGCGGGGCGCGGGCATGGCAAAGGCCCCCGACCATACGTGCTGGTCAGGGGCCTCTCGCCTGCGGTGGGTGTGGGATTTGAACCCACGGTCACATCGCTGCGACGACGGTTTTCAAGACCTTTTGGTGATCACGACCGTTGACCGCTGGACCGCAGCTCAGACGGGTGCTGTCTCCCCTGGGGAGCCCGTCTTCATCGTCATCGTGCCCGCTACGTGCCCCACGGGTATCGCGGGAGCCCGCTGGCGCGCTCCGCGCTTGCTCGGCCGGTCAGTGCACCACCTGATCGTTCAGGAGAACAGGGAGCCCACCAGTATCGCGCCGTAGTGCGTGTATTGGTGCCGCCGCTTGCAGTAGCGCTTCGCCCGCCACAACGAACGCCGCGTGAACTCCTTCTCACACCAAACGCACTTGCGAGTCTTCGCATCCCCCATGACGACGACCCTATCGGCCAACGCCAACGCACCGAACAGGAACCGGCCCGACCGTGTTCCCAGGGGAGACGGTGCTTCTCCTGGGCGGCCCACCGGTGCTGCTTCCGGTCCTCGGCGAGCCGCCACGTCTCCCGCACATCAGACGGGTGCGAATACCCCAGCAGAGCCGTCATCATCATCGCTGCGTGTCCCAGGCTCATGACCGCCGAGCCAGGAGTCCGCCGCTTCCGCCACCTGGTCGTCACGGCCGACAACTGGTCGGGCGTAGTGCCGAGTCGTCACGCTGGCGTTCGAGTGCCCGAGCCGGTGCGCGGCGGTCATCACGCCGTACCGGTCGGCGACCCATGTGCCGTGCGAGGCGCGGAGGTCGTGCGGCGTGACGTCGGTGAGCCCGGCCGCCGCCACAGCGGGGTCGAAGTACGCCTTGCGCCATTGGTTGTAGCGCAGAGGCTTCCCGCCGGGCGTGACGAAGAGGAGAGCATCCTCCCCGCCGGGCAGCGTCTCCAGGTGCCGGCCGATCCGCGCCGCGAGTGACGGCCCGATCCGCAGGACCCGCTTCTGATGGGACTTGGGAGTGTCGAAGACGAGGGTGCCGTTCGCTTCGGCCAGGTTCTCGTCGACGAGGACCAGGCCGCCAGGTACGTCGATGTCCATCCGCCGCAGCGCGAACGCCTCCCCGACCCGCAGGCCCGCGTAGGCGAGCAAGGAGATCAGCAGGTCATGCGGCTTCGTCGCGCTCCGCACAATCCGTGAGGCTTCCAGCGGGGTGAGGATGTGCGGCTCGGTCTGCGGCATGCGAGGCAGCTTCACGCCCCTGCACGGGGTCTGCCCGATCATCTCGTTGTCGACGGCCGCCCGCATGATCTGCGAGAGCACGCGGTAGGCCTGTCTGATTCGCGATGCGCTGAGACCGCGCGTCTTCATCGCACCGACCCATTCCACGATGGTGATCGGCCGGAGGCTGGACAGCTCACGCTCACCGAGCGCCGGAACGATCAGCGAGTTGATCAGGGATCGGTACGACGCCTGTGTCTTGTGCTTGAGCTGCGGGGAGACCGCGGTGAGCCATCGTGCCGACCAATCGCGGACGGTGGTCCGTCCCTCGGCGGGATCCAGCCAGCGGCCCTCCTCCATCTCGATTCGCTTCCGTGCCAGCCAGCGATCGGCGTCCGTCGTTGTCGCGAACGTCTGATCAGCGGCACGCAGCACGCCGTCAGGCCCCGGATACCGAGCCTGGAACCGGCCGGACGGCAGCTTCCGAATCCGACCGAAGGCGCGTCGGGACTTACGCTTGGCGGCCATCAGGCGGCCCTCCGGTGCGAGTACGCCGAGGCGCGTCGTAGGACGATCGGCGCCACCGTGTGGGCGCTGACGTACTCCTCTACAGCGCTCTCGGGGATACGGACGTGTCGGCCGACCTTGACGAACGTGATGCGGCGTTCCTCGATGAGCCGGCGAGGGAAGCGGAGACCGGTGCCGAGGCGTTCGGCAACCTGATTCACGGTGAGCAGTCGGTCCGGCACGGTCACCACTCCCCCTCGTTGGCAGTGCGGTCCTTCAGTGCGTCGCGGGCGGTCTCGCGGTTGGTCTGGAGGTCACGGGCGATGGTGGCGGCGAGAGCTCCTTCGCCGGGGGTGTGCCCGTGGCCGACGTACTGCCAGTCCGTCAGGACGAGGACGGTGTCCGGTTCACGGTCGGCCAGGCCGAGGACGGTCGCTTCCTGCGAAGCGCGGTAGTCGGCGCGTTCCTGGCGGAGGGCGCCGAGGGTGGTCGAGTAGGTGCGGGACTTGGACGAGAAGTGGCCGCGAAAACCGAGCATGTGGGCCCAGGCCCAGAGGCGCCGGTCCGGATAGAGGCTGTCGAGCTCACGGCACGCGGTGATGAGCCGACGGGTGTGATCGGGAACGCGGTGGCGGTCGAGTTCGGCCAGTTCGCCGATGCGGCGGTCCAGGGTGCCGGTGTTCTCGGCGGCTTTGGTGGCGTACTTGGCCACGTACGAGGCGACTGCCTGTTCGGTGACATCCGAGCCGTCGCCGAAGGCCTTGACCGGGCGGACGTCGAGCTGTCGGCCCCACCGAAAGGTCCGGGGCGGCTGGCCACCGGTAGCCGGGACGGAGACCGACGTGTACGAGTGCGCGGCTGCGGCTCGTATCGCGTCGGTGAGGAGATCGACCGTGGCCCAAGAGGGCGGCGGCGTACGAGGTCCCTCCGGGCCGTCGAGACGTACGACGGCGTGGAAGTGGAGGGCTCCGCGCTTCTGGAATTCGGCGACCTTGCCGAAGGAGACGCGGAGATGGTCGCCCAGCTCACGGCGTGGGATACCTGCGTGGATGGCGAGTTCGCGGCGAAGTCGGGTGGTGAAGCGCTGCCAGAGCTCCCCGGCATGGTTGTTGAAGAGCACAGCGCCCGCGTAGTCGTAGGTCTCCGGATCAAGGGCGGAGCCCAGGTCCCCGGAGTCCGAGACGTGCGCTGTGCCGCACCGGCAGGTGCCACGGTCGGGGCGGTTGTGGACGGGGCCGAACGAGGGTGCGGTGAGGGTGGCGAAGACGCGCGGGTGGTCGCGGACTGCGGCGGTGATGTCGCGGCGGTCGTCTCCGGCGAGGCCGGCGCGGATCAGGTGGTAGGTGTCGCCCGCGTAGGTCCAGGCGCAGGAGGGGCAGCGGGAGGCCCGGCGGTTGCCGCAGGCGATGCGGAGGCGCCCGCCCGGCTCGTACGCGGTCGAGTAGCGGTGCAGGGTCTCGCCGGTGGTCTTGTCCTTGTGGGTCACCCAGCCGCTCAGATGGACGGGGTCGGCACAGCCGCCGGTGCGGCGGATCTGGTCCTCCCAGCGGGTGTAGTCGGAGGCCGAGGCCACCCGGAGGACGTCCCCGAGGACGGTCGGGTCGAGATGTGGGGCGGGCATGGACCGCTTCTGTTTCGAGGGTGAGGGCCGGTGGGCCATGCTGGGGGTTCCTTCCGGTTGTGAGATCGATCGGTGGGCACGGCTCCCGGGCGGCGGATGCTTGGCGGTATCGAGGCCGCCCGGGGGCCGGTCAGCGGCGTTTGGCGTCGGACGCGATCAGGGAGCGCAGGACGACCGCGCAGACGGCGACCGATGTGCTGGTGACCGCGACCGCCAGGAGCAGCGAGACCAGAACGGTGCCGACGACCAGGACGACGGCAGTACCGGCACCGACGAGCGCGACCGCGGTGCCGGGGGTGAGCTGTACGACCGGACGGGACGGCGCAGGGGCGGCGGCGGGTGACGGGGCAGACGTGCCCGGCGTGATGGTGGTCGGCTGGACGACGGCGGGCGGGGTGGCCAGGCCCGAGGGCTGCGGCATTGTCGGGATCTTGGGCTGGAACATGAGTGGTTCTCCTCTCCCGGGCGCGGGTTACTTGACGGCGGTGTCGATGACGGAAGCGAAGAGGCTGTCGGCGAGGAGGTAGCCGCCGAGGAGGAGCACGCAGATCAGCCACACCGGCGGGCGGAAGAGCTTGATGCCGAGGTAGCCGACAACCAGCAGGGCGATCCAGAGGGGGACGTCCATGGACGCTGTCTCCTAACGGACGGTGCAGCGGTGGGTACGGGCGGCGAGTTGGGCGGCGGTCCGGCTGGAGTAGTCGGCGGACCAGCCGCAGCGGTCGGCAGTGCAGACGGCGGCGTGGGCGGTGCGGCCGGTGCGGTCGCGGTGGGTGCCGATCTGCACGGGGCCGATACGCATCACAGAGTGGAAGCTGTCGCGGGCGGGCATGCCGGTCAGCCCCTTTCGGTCGTCGGGTCGATGTACTGGGCGCGGATGCTGCGGGCGGTGGCCGGGTCGTCGACGCGTCGTGCGGCTTCCTCGGCGAGCAGGTGGGCGAGGAAGGGGCGTCCGGCTGTGGCCATCTCATGCGCTGCGTCGAGGTAGTCGGCCACGGTCAGGTCGGCGGGATCGTGAGTCATCTCAGTGCTCCTTTGCGGTCAGCTGAGGCGGGCGGCGATGGCGTCGGCGAGGTGGGGCGGAACGCCGAGGCGGGAGCGGAGGGTGTCGGTGTCGATCGGTGATCCGGTACGGGTGCGGTACTCGTCGGCGACCTTGCGGGCGTGGTCGATCAGCACGGCGGGAACGGGCGGATCCGGGGACGGGGCCGGGGGTGAGGACAGGGCCGTTGTCGCAGGGGGTTCATCGGCCTGGGATGGGATCGGGGCGGCGTCAGGCACACGCGCCGGCCCGACGTCCTCCGTCTCCGTGACGGCGGCTGGAGGAACCGGCTCCGGCTTCCCCGACGAATGGGCGAGGAGAGTGCCACCGAGGAAGGCGAGTGCGGGCCATCCGGCGATGCCGAGCCGGAGCGGGGCCGGCGGGTCGGCCAGGTCGAGGAACCCGGCGGTGGCGACGTTGGCGCCGAGCGAGGCGAACAGGGCGATCAGGAACCAGCACCAGGCCAACCGAGACGGGCCCTCACTGCGCAACCGACGCCAGGCGGCGACAAGGAGCAGGTCGACGCTGACCGGGTAGGCCCATGCCTTCCAGCCGTCCTGTCCAGCCGCGGCGGCGAGGTCGTGCAGGTGCGCGAAGGACAGAGCTCCGGCGATGACCGCCTGGATCAACACCGCGTCGATCCGGAGACCGTGCCGGGCGCCCATCAGGAGTCCTCAGCGGGGTCGGAGTCATCCGGAAACGTGCCCGGCGGCGGCTCCGGCAGTGACACGGCGAGGGACGGGCTGACGACGTCCACGAAGTCGAGGTCGGCGCCGCCCATCTCGGCGTACAGGGCGAGTTGGCCGAGCAGAAGCACGGTCCGGGCGAAGTCCTCGCAGTCGGGGCACATGGCGGTTCTCCCTTCTCTGGGCATGGCAGTGGTAGGGACTCGGCGCGAAGACGGTCACGCCTACCGGGTGGGGGGAGAGAAATCAGGCGGTGGCCGGAGAGGCCTTCGCCGGTGGCACCAGCTCGGTGGCGGTGCCGGTGGTGGGCCGGAAAGGGGCCAGCTCAGGCAGGTCCGGGGTCCTGTCGGCGTGCCGGTTGCAGAGGTTCACGGCCTGGCGGAGCGAGGTGTGCGGAGCGCGGATGCGGTGCCAACCGCCGGACGCGTCTCCCGCGATGGCGAGGCCTCGCAGTTCGGCGGGAATCTGGATGGCGGCGAGGACCGCGTCCGGGGCGATGTCGCCGAAGGCCATGTTGGCGGAGGTCTCGTCGTTGAGACGGTGGGCGGTGCGGCCGGTGAGTTGAGCGCGGAGCATGGTGATGCCCTTGCCGAGTTCGGAGCCGAAGCGCTGTCCGCAGATTTCGAGGTAGATACCGGCGGCGCGGCCCAGCTGCGCGAGACGGACCAGGGCGGTGATGATGCGGTCCCGCCGCTTCTCCTCCTCCTTCGTTGCGTACAGGGCGAGTTCGGCCACCTCGTCGACCAGGACGACGACCGGGGTCGGGCGGAGCTCATCGGGCAGGTCCCAGATGTCGGCGGCGATCTCCGCGTCCGGCACATCGACGGTGATGCGCTGCTGGGTACGGATGAGGCGGTAGACGTCCGCCATCCGCGCCACGAGTGCATCGAGGAGTTCGGCAGCGGTGTCCGGGCTGTCGGCCAGCGCTGAGAACCGGCGCGCCAGCGGGAAGAGTTCGACCCCCTGCTTGCAGTCGATGCCGACGAGGGCAACGTCCAGAGGAGCGAGGCCGGCGACCAGGTTGCGTTGGTAGACCGACTTGCCGGACTCCGTGGCGCCGAGGGTGAGGGCGTGAGGTATCGCGCGGTAGTCGCGGTAGTGCACCGATCCGTCCTCCCGAAGGGCGACCGGTACCCGCATCGCCCGGGTCTCCGTCTCAGCAGGCATCTGCACCCGCTTGAGCACGTCGTATCCGGTCATCCGCACCTCGACGACACCGGACCGCACCTCACGCGAGGTCACGCCGAACATCGAGAATGAGTGCCGAAGCCGGTCCGAGGCCGCAGCGATGTCGAAGACGTCTTGGCCGGGGCGGAGCTTGAGTCGGAGGACCAAGCCGGTGCGAGTCGGCCGCAGTCGCCGGATACGCGGTGGGCGGGACTCAGGTATCGGCCGGTTGGTGGCCCGAGCCAGAGATAACCGCCACCGCGCCGGCGGAACGGTCAACCCGCACGCGTCCATGACCGAGCGGTACCGGACCAAGACCCGCAGCGCGGCCAGAGTGACCCCGAAGGCCAGCCAGTACCAGGCGGGTCGCCGCCACCGCAGGAGACCCGCAGCGGCGACGACCAGCACCAGAGCGACCGTGGAGGCGGTCATGATCAGGCCGCCTTCGACCCTGCGGCGGCGACGTCGGCGAGCGAGGTGACCGCGACCGCCCGGAACGCGATGCCGTGCCGCCGCTGGCCGTTGAAGTCGTTCTCCCACGGACGTGCGACCAGGCCGGTGAGCGCGACCGGCGTACCCATGGCCAGCTCACCGCTGATGCCGGGCTCCGGAACGGTGACGGACAAGATCTCCACCTCCTCGTTGGCCGCGAACATCACGTCAACGGTCATGAGCTGAGCACCGGTCTCCATGTCGGTAGCGATCTCACCGGTGCGGCGGTCACGGACCTTGACCTGCGGAGACTTGGCGACCATCACGACAGCGCTGGAGGTGTCGACGGGAATCTGACGCACAGCAGATCACTCCTCTATAGATGCTGAACTCCGTCACTCATATACATGAGTGACATGAAGAAGAGTGCCTGACTCCTGTACATGAGTCAACCCGCCGCGAAGAAGAACTCACGACGGGTTGAGGGAAGTTGAGCGGACGTCAGTCGTCGGCAGGGATCCGATACTCGAAAACGAACTGGTCAGCGGCCATGAGCGTGTCGCACACCTCGACCACCCGACCCCCGGTCGTACGGGCCTCCCGGATCAGGTGAACCACGGGCGCACCAGGGCTGAGCGCCAGTTCCGACGCCTCCGACTTCGAGGCCGGGCGCGCTTGCAGCGTCTCGACGAACTCCGCGAACTCATGCCCGTGGTCTTCGAGTCGGGCGTAGATGCCACCGCCCCCGGGGTTCTCGGCGAACAGCTCGGGGATCTCCTTCACCACGTCCCAGGGCAGGTATGACGAGGCGGTCTCCACCGGGGTGCCGTTACGGAAGTAGAGGCGACGACGGGCCAACACCTGCGTACCGGCGGGGACGCCCAGACGCTCGGCGGCATCCTGGGGCGCGTCCATGGGACCGATGTAGAGGACGCTGACTTTCGCGGTGGCGCCGGACTGTGCGGACTCCGCGAGGTACGCGGCCTGGCCACCCTGCCGGAGCGAACGCCGGAAGCGATCGGAGGAGCGGTGCCGTACGGGGGGCCGGTTCTTCACGATCGAGCCCTTGCCATGCCTGGTCTCGACGAGGCCACTCGCCCGTACCTCGACCATGGCCTTACGGATCGTTCCGCCGGAGACACCGTAGCGGTCCACCAGCTCGGATTCGCTCGGCACCATGTCGCCGGCCTTGAGAACCCCCGCCCGGATCTGCTGCACCAGGTCATCAGCGATCTGCACATACCGAGGACCGGAACCGGCCCCTCCTGCCGCAGTTCCCATAGTCCTTCCCTGCCTCCTATGCTCCTCTACATGAGTCAACCACAGGAAGCGACACCCACTCCCCTGCACTCCGTGTCCGTCGCCGGAGTAGTGGTGCGCGAGGACGGCCGCCTCCTGGCGATCCGCCGAGCCGACAACGGCACCTGGGAGCTCCCCGGCGGCATCCTCGAACTCAACGAGACACCCGAGGCCGGCGTTGCCCGCGAGGTCCGGGAAGAGACAGGCATCCACGTCGAGGTGGACCAGCTCACCGGCGTCTACAAGAACACAACCCGAGGCATCGTTGCTTTGGTCTTCCGCTGCAAGCCCTCCGGCGGGACCGAGCGCACATCAAGCGAGTCGACAGCCGTCTCCTGGCTCACACCCGACGAAGTCAGCGAGCGCATGGCCGAGGTCTACGCGGTCCGTCTCCTGGACGCCCTGGACGGCAACGGCCCTCACGTGCGGAGCCACGACGGCAAGCAGCTCATCACAGCGGGATAAGACTTTCTCTACTTCATCAAGACCCGCGCACGGCGCGGGCGCGCGCCGCCTCAGCGGCGCGGCCTGCCTCCTGTCTTCGCCCCGGCTGGCCGCGCCAGGCGGCGCGCTCGGCGACTGCGGGCATGAAGTAGGAGACACCCTCTATACCTGGGGCGGTCGGCTCCACGGCTTTAGGCAGCCACTTTGGGGCGAGCCTCTAAGATCATGGCCCCAACGTCGTGCTTTACGGGCAGGTCCACTGACTGCCCGACTCGCCATGAGCTTACGGGGCCATGATCACTCGCCCCAAAGCAGCTCCAGCCCAAAGCCGCTCCACCGACCTCAGCTCGCAGGGACCTCTCGCGAAGGCCCTTCCCTGCACGCCTAAAACATGCTCTCCTGCGCCGGCTGGTCTGTACGCCGCAAACTCATGTAGTGGAGCAGTTCAGAGGCCCGAGCATTCTTGGCTTTCCAGGAACGCACGGCTGTTTCGCCAAGTAGGACGTAATTCCAGTAGAGATCTCCTCGGAGGTGCCCCGGGAGCTGATTGAGCTGCTCACACCATGCTAGGGCAGCTCGCTGCTTACGCTGGACGTTCTCGTCGCTCAGGGCTGACTGCGCCTTAGTCTCGACAACATAGACGTCGGTGTCCGTACGCACTAGGAAGTCTGGCGAGTACTGCGCAGGCATGCCATCCGCTTTAAGGTAAGGACGACGCAGGAAACCATGACGGTACTCATGAATCTTCAACAGCGCCTCTACTCGGGAGTCCTGATCAGCCCATTCGATGAAGAGACGCTCTAGACCCCCACCCTCAGAGGGAACCGGGAGCTTCGGATAGATGCACTTCCTGACATCGACGCTCGAGCTAGAGCGGACGGGAATGGTCCTAACATCCGACAGGAATCGATGCTGCACGATCGCTTCGGATACAGACTGGGTCGCCTGAACTTCGGTCAGCTTTGTGGCGAATACCCCTGCGATGTCGTGGGCGACGTCATCCAGTAGCAGCACACGCCAATTCTCCTGCTCAAGCGGGTCGAAATCCTGGTTGAACATCCGCCGACGGATATAGGTGTCCAACCAGCCCGTCAGTAGTGGCTTATAGGCCTGGAGGATCGGATATTGACTGATCTCTTTGTACTTGCCCGCACTCGTTGTGAGGTTGCGACCTAGCGCCTCAGTAATGCGGGTTGTCATGCGGGAGAGATAGTCATTATATCCGGTGGCCGTGAGGATACCGCCATCGACGCGATAATCGCCATACTGCGTGCCAGTTTGGGCGTCCTCAGAGACAAATCGGTCGCCTTGCCCCACCTGCCGGATTAGCCAATCGACCTGATACTTGCTGACTGGAAGCACAAGCGGATCAACGCTGGGCCGCTTCAACTCCTCGTCCGCGTCCCTAATGATTATGGGGACTTCGAAGTCATACGCTTGGCACCCCGGCCGCAAGTCGACGTTTTCCAGGTCACCTGTGGCGCCTGTCGAGTCCGCGTCGTCCCCCACCTCGCCGACAAGGTCACCGCCGAGCAATTGCTCGTAAAACCGCGAAAAGGCCGGATGCTCAACGATGAACAGAACGTCGAAGTAGTTATTCGGCTCCTCGCGACGAGCAATGCGTTCACGGGTCTCCCGCTTTAGCTCGTCGATGGCCTCGTTGCCGCGCCACATAAGGCGCAGACCGCGCCCGATGGTCTGTTCGAGTAGAATCGATGCCTCCGAAGAGCGCAGAGGCACCACGACGCAAATGTTGTTTACGTCGAAACCTTCGCGAAGCATTAGCACCGAGATGATGACCTTCGGCTGCTTATGCCGATCGACGTCGAAGAGGCGCTCGCGGAGCGGTTCCCAATTCTTCTGTCCCAGCTCTGCCTTGCGGCCAGAATCCACGCGGAGGATGTCTTCTTCAGAAAGTCCAGCACTCTGCAAGAACTCCATGACATACGGCGTCACCGTGGTGTCTTCACAGACCACCAGGAGCTTGGGGTGCTTTTCCGGGTCGACCTCGCTGAACTGGTCTTCCAGTATCTGTAGCTTTTTCAGCCCGGCTCGCAGCATGACCCGCTGGCCATCTGACAGGCCGGTCACACGCTTCTGTTCGTCCCGTTCCGCCTTGAAGTCCAACGGCAAGGCGGCCACATCTTTACGCTTGTCAAGCGTCAACGCCTTCACCAAGCCAGCTCGCATGGCAGATGTTAGGTCGAAGTCAACTACGATGTGTGGGAAGTACTGTCGGCCCTTCTTCGCCCCCGAACCAACCTCATTGTACGGGGTTGCCGAGAAGTCCACTTGGATGAAGCGCGAGCCCTTAGTCGAGGCGATTTCCCTAAGGCTTTTCTGCCACTCCACGTCCGTGACCTCTTCAGCCTTGCGGACCTCGTGGATATGGTGAGCCTCGTCGTTGAAGACCATCAGGTCAGGCAAGTCTTTGAGCGCCGCTAGTGGCCCACCACGCAAGAAGCGGCGATCTAGGACTTCCAAGGTGTTTCCCGATGCGGTTCCCGGCGTGAGGGGGAGAAAACTCTCAACGGCTGTCTTTGCATCGACCTCACGACCCATGTCGGTTTCGTCCTCATCGACGAAGTCTGGATCTTCCTCCCCTGCCAGCAAGTGCCAGTTAGTAATGGCGACCAGGCCAGATCCGGTGACCTTACGGCCGATCTCACCCTTGGTGACGATAGACGACTGCAGGAAGCCAAATACCGACGTGCGATAGCTGTCCGGGATGAAGAGATCACGCTGCCGGTAGATGTCGCTCGTCGTAAAGTCGCGCTGCCCGTCAACCATCTTTCCTTGGAAGGAATCCAACAGCCGATCGTAAACGATCAGTCCCGGAGCCACGAGTAGGAAGTTACTCGTAAACCGGGCATCCTTCGGATTGGCGATCTTGTTCAGGTACTGCCAAACCAACAGGGCGTTGAGCACCCAAGTCTTTCCAGTACCGGTCGCCATCTTGGCCGCATACTTCGGGTGTGCGTGACGGTCACGGGTGACCTCACCGAAAACGCCACCGTCAAGCATCGCCTCCCCAGCCACTGCCTCATACAACTCACGCAAGCTCGTCGCACCGATGACTTCGTGGGCATAGATGATATGCAGGATCGCGGCACGCTGTCCCTCATGGAAGTTGAGCGCGCGCAGGTCGCAATAGTCCTGTTGGAACCAGAATTTGAGCAATTCTGCCGTTGTCGGCGTCACCTGCCCCGGAAGTTCAGGGCCGCGGCCAGCCACCAGGTCAGGGATCTGCTGGTCGACCAGCTTGGAGATACCAGTCGCGAGTGGAAAAAGATCGCGTTTCACTTGGGTCACCGTTCCACCTCAACGCTTTCGATGACTACCTCAGACTCGAAGCCAAATACATCGACCGCTCGAACACAGACGCGACGAGCACCATCCCTCTTGGGCAGTTGGAGCCGGGCAGTCGTAGTGACGCGCAAAGCATCGTCGTCGTTCTCGGTATTTCCGCGGTAATCCTGCCAGACAGAACGAAATACCTCGCCGTCGTAATCCGGATCAACAGCCCAGTACTCGATGAGCGCTAGCGGCTCATTGTTCATGACCTTTTGCAGCGCGGCGCGGTTCTTTTGGTCAAGGTTGATCGCCTCGGGCGAAAGCAGCACATAGTTCCGAAGATCTACTCGAAGATCCTCACCGTCGCTGGTTTCCTTCCGTGACACAACGCTTGCCTCAAGGTATTGAAGGCTAGCGAAACGAACTTCAGTCGCGAGCTTGTCCGCACCCTTCTTCTTGAGACGGTCCAGGAGGTCCGGCGGGATAACTAGGACTTCCAGATTCGAGTCCTGAAGGTTGGCAATGTCTTGTCCTATGCCAGCCGAAAAATTCCAACCGAGTACGATGACCTTGTCAAAGCCTCCGAGCTTGCTATCGCGGTAGCCCTGGGCGCGGCGAAGTGTCGAGGTAGTCGTTAGCTTGGAGGGGCTGTCAGCAAACACCAGCGTGCGTGAGTTCGGAAGCCGGCCGAGGCTGCCATTAACATTGTCCTCAGGCGGCAGGGGGAGTGCGCCGAACAGGTCGAGCACTACCTTGGCAAGGTCACCAACGCGGAACGACCGGCCCAGCGTCGATCGGGCCTGCTCTACCTGATAGTCACCAATAGCCTGATACAAGAACGGCTTGGCGTCCTGATCGATCAATCGTTTACGGGTGACCATTGTGGCTGGCTTACCGAGATCACTGACTACCCAGCGGCGCCCCAGACGTTCTGCCATGGCAGCGGTAGTACCCGAACCCACAAAGAAGTCGGCAACAATGTCGCCCTCGTCGGAAGAAGCGCGAATGATGCGCTCCAAAAGACGGCCGGGCTTTTGAGTGCCGTAGCCAGTGGTCTCACCCTTTTGCAGAGTTTGAATGTCCGACCAAACGTCCCGAGACCTAACCCCTTCAGCATTAAGGTAGATCTTCTTTTGGGGTACGCGCCCGGATTTCACCCAAAGGATGCCCTCCGCCAACCACTTCTGCGCGGTCTCATACGGCATTCGATAACCACCAGCCGGAGGCTTCTCGCCGAGCCCGAGATCGTACAGGTATCCCCCGCCACCTGGGTTATCGATAGGACCGAGCCGGTATCGCCCGAACTCATCAGCCTTGAGTCGCTTTTCATTTGACTCGGCGTGCGCTTGGAAGACATCATTCCAGAGAACCTTGGTCGGGTCCTTCCGATAGAAGAAGAGGGTGTCGTGAGACTTAATGAATTTCTTATTCTTAGCTGAAGAGTCCCCGATTGCTCCCGGCCAAACAATCTCATTCACAAATGAATCACGCCCGAACACCTCATCGAGAATGATCTTCAGGTAGTGGGCTACGCGATAGTCAATGTGCACATAGATAGATCCGGTGTCGGCTAGCAGCTCGCGCATAAGCACAAGTCTGGGGACGATCATTGCGACATAGGATGCCGTCCCATCCGACCATGTGTCTGAGTAGGCAAACTGCTCAAGTACCGTCGGACGCTGCTCGATGGTTGTGCCCGGAAGCGTAATCTTCGTGCGATAATCCGCTTTCGAGTCGAAGGGCGGGTCAATGTAGATCAGGTTTACCCTGCCCCGCAGGCTCGGCGTGTCCTCGTCACCGGCTAGGAGCGCGGCCATGGCAAGCAGGTTGTCGCCATAGACCAGGCGGTTCAACTGTCCATCGGCTGGCGCGATGTCGCCACCAGCCTCGGTCTGCTGTGCCTGGCGAAACAGGTCGAAGTTCGCCATGTCCTTCGACGGGACGACCAACTCCCGCGTTTGAAGGGAAACTCGGTTTCGCCCCTCCAGCTGCTCCAGTATCTGAGCCGCCTGCCGCTTCCCTGCGGCGACGATGCCCGGCAGCTGCTCCAGAAGCGACTTACCCACTGTCTTCCTCTCGCTCACACCGACGCTCCATGGACTCTTCCCGTGCTCGCGTCAGACTGGCCCGACCCTACCGCGCTGAGGTAGGCCGCAGTATCTGTGTCGGCAAGTCGGCTGGAGAAGCGATTGACGACCATAGGTGCCGGTCCCGCGGCTCTGGCACTCATCATGTGAGTGCAACGGCTGCCCGGTGGCTGTGGACCGTACGTGGACGAGTCTGCCCCGAGGCTAGAGGCACGTGCTTCTGAGTAGGCAAGGCGCCGCTCCAGACTGCGGCCTCCGGAGACGTGTGCACCACAGGCAAACTGATGACTTGTGCGCCAGCAGAGTTGACGTGAGCAGGCGGTCTGTCCGTGGACCCGAGTCGAGTCGCGCTAAACCGGGAACAGGATCGAGTGCGTGTCTAACTATGTGACAACGCCGATAGATAGCGACGGACGCGCACGGACGCCTGCGGACGCTCAGCGCAGGTGAGAGGCGCATCGGCCCAAGGCGCCGCCCCCATCCAAGTTACTTCGGGACGAAGCAGTCCTCAGGCCGTCCAAGGTCGACGAAAGTCAGCCGGCAAAGCCAGAAGCCCACGGCATCTGATCTGGTCAGAGCCATGGGCTTCCCTTGCTGTGCTGGTCGGGGACCGTAGATCAACAGGTGGACTCACGCGGATCGCTCGTTGCCCGGAGGTGGCCGCGGCTCGTTGCGACGCGGTAGACGTCCCGTAGAGCCCCGGTCAGCTCTTTGACCAGGCCCCGCATGTCGTCGATGGACGTCCCCTGATGGTCGAGAGTTTCTGAAGCTTCTTTCAACAAGGCCCTTGCCGTGCCGAGTTGGACCGCTTCGATGTTGTCCGCGAGGCGGGACATGTAGCCGTCGGGGTCGTCCGTGCTCAGGTAGCAAGGCTTGTCCCCCGGACCCGACCACGGGAGGAGCCGAAGCTCGTTCGGTGTTGTCATCCTTGGTCTGGCCTCTCGTTGAGCGCGTGGTGGGCAGTGAAGACGGCGTCGGCTCGGTCTCCCGGAAAGGCCAGGAGCGCGGCCTCAACGACGCGGCCGGCGGCGTCGGTGGCGATGCGGGTGATCGCGAGAACGGCCATGTTGTTTCCGATCCGGAGGGCCGACGCTTCGTCTGGGGTGGGGGAGCGGGCGGAGACCGTCTCTCGGATGGTGGCCGGCGACGGGCCGAGGACGGCGAATCTCGTGGCTGCCTCCCGGCATACGGAGTCGTCGTCGAGGACTCCGGCCGGGGCCAGGTCGCGCGGGATGTAGATGCGGGCCAGCCCGTGCGGTGACCCTTGTTCGAGGCTGAGGCAGGTGTACTCCGCGAGAGGGCTACCCGTCGGCACCTTCATCAACGTCGTCAGGTGCACGGAAGCCGGAACCGTGGTGCTGCGAACCGTGATGCGCAACGTTGGCTCGGCCGCCGTCCAGGGGTCCAGCGTGCCCCAGCCGCCGACGTACATGATCTTGCGGCGGAGGCGACGGACGTAGTTCCCCTTGCCGTGGATCTTCTCGACGAGTCCTTCGCCCTGGAGCACGGCGAGAGCGCGCCGCAGAGTCACCGTGCTGACCCTGTACCGGGCGGCCAGGCCGGCTTCGGACGGCAGACGCTCGCCCGGCTGGATGCTGCCCGTCGTGATCTGGTGGCGTAGGTCGTCGGCGATGTCATGGTGACGAGAGGGCACGGCGCCGGTCACCGCCTTCTCAGCATTCGCAGGGCGACGAGCCGTGTGCGCGCGTGTATGGCCAGCAGTTCACCCGACTCGAAGACCAGTTGCTTGGCCCCCTGGGGGAGCTGGAAGAGGTCTCTCACTCGGTAGGCCTGGCCGCCGAGTTGGATGATGTCGCCGCGCTGCACAGTGGCCGCGGTGACCTCGATGTGGGAAACCAGCGCACCGCTGGAGACTTGAGGCCTCACAGCGTCACATCCACGGGCGCGGACCGGTCGGACGTCGAGTGGCACGGACAGTCACACGTTTCATAGATCACCGGAAGGTCGACCGGTGCCATGAACGGGGAGGACTCAACGCAGGAGGAGTGCGTGCCGATCCGGCACGTGATCGAGCGGTAGGGGGCGGGAGCCGTGTCCGTGGGGTGCGGCTGTCGACGAGGAGGCATCAGTGGGCCTCCGCGAGGGCCGACCAGGCATCGGCCGGCAGATGAGGGGCGACGAGCACCGTGCGCGTCCGTGCACGCTCTTCCCATGCCAGCAGGTACGGCCGGACAAGCGCGACGTCCTCTCCCCTCAGCGGGTGAAGGTGGACCGCGCCGGCCGAAGCCCTGCCTAGGACGACGGTCGACGTGTCAGCGGACACGGTGGAGGTGGGAGCGGCCAGTGGCCGGGAGGGCGTTAAGGGGCGGCGGTGCCGACCATTGGGGAAGCACCGCGCTCTGGTGCGCGCGATGGCATGGCGGATACGGTTGAGCATGCTGTTCAGCTCCTATCGCTGATAGCCCGGTCCCCCGACGTCGCTTGTCGTGGGGACCGTTTTGCGTACGACCGCCCATAAGGTGCGGCCGTTCAAGTTGGTGGCCAGGAGTCCGAATCGATCGGCATTGGCCACCGCGTCCAAGACCTCCCGCCATGAATCGGCGGACAGCGTGTCCGGTACTTCTGCCTCGACCGTCGTGAACCGGGCGTGCTCCTCCACGCGCGGGCAAAGGCCAGCGGCAGACAAGCGGGCAGCGAGAGCCGCCGCGGTCACTCCCGAAGCGGACACAGCGCAGCCCCCGTCACCAGCGATCACTTTCAGTGAAGCTAGTTAACTAGATTAGAGCTAGTGGACTAGATTTTCCATATGTCTGAGCAACCGCCGTACCTCCGCATCGCCGACGAACTCCGGCGGCGCATCGCGGAGCACGTCTGGGAACCGGGTGACCGCCTCCCCTCCCGCGCCCAGATCGGCCAGGAGTGCGGCGTGGGCGAGAACGTGGTGCGCCGGGCACAGGAGTTGCTGATCTCCCAGGGAGTGTTGGAGGGCCGGGCGGGATCGGGGACCTACGTCGCCGAGCCCCGGCAGCGCGTGCGAGTCGTCCGGTCGTCGGCGCGCGAGCAGTCCAGTGGATCCCCGTTCCGCCAGGACATGAAGGCCCTTCGCCGACAGAGCGACTGGGAGAGCCGGACCGACGCGAAGGTGCCGGCCCCGGCGGAGATCGCGACGCGGCTCGGGATCGCCGAGGGCGAGCTGTGCGTGCGGACGACGTACGAGTTCCTTGCGGACGGGAAGCCGGTCCAGCTGTCGACAAGTTGGGAGCCGTACGCCGTCACTGGCGGCACCCTCGTCGTTCTCCCCGAGGGAGGGCCCCACGCGGGGGCCGGGGTCGTGAACCGCATGGCCGTGATCGGAGTCACCATCAGCCACGCGGTGGAGCAGCCCGAACCGAGGCACGCGACCGCCGAGGAGGCATCGCTACTCGGCATCCAGAAGGCCGCACTCGTGACGCACATCCGGCGGACGTACTACAGCGACCAGGGCCGGCCAGTGGAGACAGCGGACATCGTGGTGCCCGCAGCGCACTGCGAGATCGTCTATGAGATCCCCATCAGCCGCTGACCGGCCGACCCCAGCAGCCACAAAAAGCAGCGCCCAGCCGTGCCCCCCGCGTGCCCCTTCCGTGCCCGACAGAGCGGGAAACCAAGGGGAACAGCGGTGCCCGGCGGAGAACGGGCATGGCAAAGGCCCCCGACCATACGTACTGGTCAGGGGCCGTTCACCTGCGGTGGGTGTGGGATTTGAACCCACGGTGACATCGCTGCCACGACGGTTTTCAAGACCGTTCCCTTAGGCCGCTCGGGCAACCCACCCCGCGTCGTCACCGGGCCCGGTGGCCCGGAGCCGGCTCGATGCGTGGGACAGCCTAGCCGGTCAGCTGTCGCCCTTGCGCTCGCCCAGGGTGAGTTCGGCGGTTGCCGTCCTGCCGTCGCGCTCATAGGTGAGCGTGACCTCGTCGCCCGGCCTGTGGGTCCAGATCTCGCCGATCAGCGTCGGGCCGCTGTCCACCACCGTGTCGTTGAACTTGGTGATCACGTCACCGGCCTTCAGCCCGGCCTTGGCCGCCGGACCGTCCGCGGTGACCGCGGGGGTGCCGCCCGCACCCTCGTCCGAGATGACGGCGCCGCCTGACTTCTCCTCCATCGTCACCGTCGCGCCGATCACCGGGTAGACGGGCTGGCCCGTCTTGATCAGCTGCTCGGCTACGTTCTTCGCCTGGTTGACCGGGATCGCGAAGCCGAGGCCGATGGAGCCGGCCTGGGACTGGCCGACGCCGCCGCCGCTGGTGGACTGGATGGCCGAGTTGATGCCGATCACCGCACCGCCCGCGTCCAGCAGCGGACCGCCCGAGTTGCCCGGGTTGATCGAGGCGTCGGTCTGCAGTGCGCTCATGTACGAGTTCTTGTTGCTCGAACCGTCACCGGAGGCGACCGGGCGGTCCTTCGCGCTGATGATGCCGGTGGTGACCGTGTTGGAGAGGCCGAACGGCGCACCGATCGCGATGGTGGAATCGCCCACCGCGACCTTGTCCGAGTCGCCCAGGGCCAGCGGGGTCAGGCCCTCCGGGGGGCTCTTCAGCTTCAGCACGGCCACGTCGTAGCCCTGGGCGCGGCCGACCACCTCGGCGTCGTACGTCTTGCCGTTGGAGAACGTCGCGGTCAGCTGACCGCTGTCCGCCGCGGAGGCCACCACGTGGTTGTTCGTGAGGATGTGGCCCTCCTTGTCGTACACGAAGCCGGTTCCCGTGCCGCCCTCGCCACCGCCGTCGCCCGACTGCGCGTCGATGGTCACGACGCTGGGCAGCGCGCTGGCGGCGACGCCGGCGACCGTGCCCGGATCGCGCTTGAAATCCTTGGGGTTGTTGGAGGCGGCGACCGTGGTCGACCCGGAGGAGGAGCCGGAGTCGCTGCTGTCGGCGGCCCAGTAACCGAAGGCTCCGCCGACACCGCCCGCGACCAGTGCGGCGACCGCCACGGCGGCGATCAGTCCGTTCGCGCGGCGCTTGCGCGGGGGCTCGGGCTCCGAGGGGGCGGGGGCGCCCCAGGCCGGAGGGCTGCCGCCGTCGGCGTACGCCGGGATGGCGGGAGGGGGCGGCGGCCAGGCGGCCGAGCCGGCCGGAGGCTGCTGAGGCGACGGCGGCGCGTACGGGTTCTGCTCGTGCCCGGCGGTGTACGGCCCGGCGCCGTCCTGGTGTGTCGCGCCGCCCTCGTACCTCGCGCCGTCCTGGTGCGTCGCGGCCGGAATCGGGGCCGTCGGCGGGTCCGCGGGAGCGGCGGGCGGAGCCTCCGGCGCGGGCGGACCTCCCTGCGGGGCGCCCTCAGGAGCGGCAGCCGGCACGGGAGGTGCGGACGGAACAGACGGTACGGACGGAACCGCGGCGCCCTCGTTGCCCTCGTTCTCGGTGCTCACAGCTCTTTACTCCTCGGTTCCACTCGGCATTCGGCAAGAGATCCGCTGTGCACGTGTCTGCAGTCAGCTTTTCCCACAGCACGTCAGGCCACTGTAAGCAGGACCTGTGCATCCGCACACCAATCTTTACATCAGGCAAAACGGACCTCCGTCACAAGGTGTCAGCACCCGCCCGTGTCCTGGTGACACGATGGCGCGGTGACCCATGCTCGCCTGCCCTCGCCCCAGCCTCCTATCCAGGTCATCGCCCACCGCGGGGCCTCGGACGACGCCCCCGAGCACACGCTGGCCGCGTACCGGAAGGCCATCGAGGACGGGGCGGACGCCTTGGAGTGCGACGTCCGTCTCACCGCGGACGGGCAGCTCGTCTGCGTCCACGACCGCAGGGTGAACCGCACGTCGAACGGCCGGGGCGCCGTCTCCGCCCTGGAGCTGTCCGATCTCGCCGCCCTCGACTTCGGATCCTGGAAGAAACACGTGAAGGACCACGAGGAGTCCCCGGACTGGGACCCCGTGCCGGGTGAGCTCACCTCCGTGCTCACCCTGGAGAAGCTCCTCGAACTGGCCCACGACGTCCGGGCCGCCGGCCGTCCGCTTCAGCTGGCCATCGAGACCAAACACCCCACGCGCTGGGCCGGCCAGGTCGAGGAGCGGCTGCTCCACCTGCTCAAGCGGTTCGGCCTGGACGCCCCGCCCGCCGTGGGGCCGTCCCCGGTACGCGTCATGAGCTTCTCCGCCCGGTCCCTGTACCGGGTCCGGGCGGCAGCACCGACCCTGCCCACCGTCTTCCTGATGCAGTTCGTCTCCCCCCGGCTGCGTGACGGGCGGCTCCCCGCCGGGGCCGGGATCGCCGGTCCGGGGATGCGGATCGTCCGCAACAACCCGGCTTACATCGAACGGTTGCACCGGGCGGGGCACCGGGTGCACGTGTGGACCGTGAACGAGCCGGAGGACGTCGAGCTGTGCGTGCGCCTCGGGGTGGAAGCAATCATCACCAACCGGCCGAAACAGGTTCTTTCACAACTTGGCCGCTCTTCACATTAGTCACAGGGGGTGCACCGGCGCATTCACTCGGCAATCGATCATCACGAGTGCATCACCGACAGGGCTTCGGCCGGTTTCCGGCACAGTCCAGGGGGGCATCCAAACCGTGGCGTGGGGCAAAGGAGGTCTCGGGGGTGGCGGTTTTGGTGGCACAGGAAGTGCCCACGTCGTCGAGCATGGCCGTACCCCATGGCCCTGCGGGCGTGGGGCAGGCGCGGCATCGTATGCGCGAGCAGCTGCGCAGCAACGGGGTCGCGGACACCGTGGTCGACGACGCGGTACTGATCCTTTCCGAACTGCTCAGCAACGCCTGCCGGCACGGCAGGCCGCTGGGACAGCACTCGGAGATGGGCGACGGCGACATCCGCGCCGCATGGCGCGTGGACAGGAGGGGTGACCTGACCGTCGAGGTCACGGACGGAGGCGGTCCGACCAGACCGGCCCCGGCCACCCCCTCGGTCACCGCGCGCGGCGGACGCGGACTCAACATCATCAGCGCCCTCGCCCGGGAGTGGGGCGTACGGGACGACGCGGTCGGTGAGGTCACCGTCTGGGCCCTGGTCTCCGCGGGCCACGGACACGGGGGCTTCACGACGGCGGCCCCGGGCCCCACGAGGCCGGCCCGCCGCGAGCGGTCCGGGCTGCGCGGGCTGCACGGAAGACATGGATTCGGCTCGCTCGACGGACTGGAACTCGCGGACGCTCTCGACGCCTTCGACGACGCGAGCTGAGAGCGGTGCCGCGCCGGTACGGCACTCGGCGCGGTGGAGCAGGCGGCCAGGGTGCCCGGCAGGTGCGCCCCGGCAACGACGGGGACGGCTAGGCTCGCGCCCGAGACCGCACTGTCGCAATCGGGAGAACGCCCACCATGGCCAAGAAGCGCCCTCAGTCCAAGGCCGGGAAGCCGCAGCTCAAGGACGGTGAAATCCCGGTCGTAGGGGCTCGCGAGCCCTGCCCGTGCGGTTCGGGCCGCCGCTACAAGGCGTGCCACGGACGCGCCGCAGCGCACGCCGTGACCGAGCTGGTCCAGCGCCCCTTCGAGGGAATCCCCGGAGAGTGCGACTGGATCGCGCTGCGCGAGCTGGTGCCCGCCGCCACCGTCGAACTGACGCTGAAGGGCGGGCTTCCCGAGGGCGTCCCGTCCGTGTCGCTCGCGACGGTACTGCCGATGGCCTGGCCGGCACTGCGCCGCGACGACGGCTCCGTCCTGCTCGCCCTGCAGAACGACACCTCGTCCGGCGACCTCAGCCGCGATCTCGCGGACACCCTGCAGCGTGCGCTGGAGGCCGACCCCGGTTCGCCGGTCCCCGCCCGCCGGGTGCCCGCCGACGGCCCGCGGCTGCAGGACGTCCTCGACCCCGATGCCGCGTTCGAGCCTGTCGTGCATTCCGGTTTCGAATTCTGGGTCCCGGACGCGGAGAACGCCACGGCGGAGGTCTCCGCCTCTCTGGAGCGTGCCAACGCGGCGGCCATCCCCACCACCCGGCTCTCCGGCGTGGACGCGGCCTACTGGTGCGAGACGCCGGAGAAGAACCACCTCCGCTGGGTCATGCCGCACCCCGAGGAGCAGTTGCTCGACGCTCTCGCCCGGCTGCACGCGGCGGGTACCTCCTCGCTCGGCGAGGGGACCCGCCTGGTGGGCTCGTTCCGCGCCCATGGGCTGATGGTCCCGGTCTGGGATCTGCCGAGTGCGATGGGGGCCGAGGAGTGCGAGAAGCCTGCGGCGCGGTTCGCCGAGCACCTCGCCGAAGCCCTCGCCTCGGACGTCCCGCTGACGAGTGACGAGCGCCGGGCCCGCAGTGGGCTCACCAACCGCCAAGTGACGCTCAGCTGACAGTGACGAGAGCCGGGGCACGGCGGTGACTCCCGTCACAACTCCCCGTACCCGTCGGTAAATCGGTGTCCGAATAGGCGAGATCGAATTTGCTAACGGCAGATCTCTTGTTACGGTTCTGGAAGTCCGGTCGCTGGTGCATCCCCCGTCGCCAGCGGCCGGACGTCCTCGTTTCCGGGCTCGGACGGCCGGGCGCACGCCGGAGCGCACGTCGCGTCGACCGCCTGCGGCGACCGTCCGGCACCGTCAACAGCTCCGCGCACACTCGCGCGCCCGTAGGCCACGGATCCGCGTCCCGGCGGCCCGTACGTGCGCACCCACTTCCGCTCCCGCGCCGGAGCCACGCCCGCAGACCGCCCGGCCGCGCCGGACGCTCGGTTTCGGACAAGAACTGCGTGGGACGCGCCGCGTGCTGTGCACCGTGCCCCCGTGCGTAGCGGACGATCCGGCGACACATGTGCGAAGGGCCGTCAGAAGCCCCTTCCCCAGCGGCCCCCACGGGGCGCGGTGACGGCCGGTCCGCTACCGCCGCTCAGTACGCGAGCCGGCTGCCGCCGTCCGGGGCCCCGTTGCTCGCCTCGACGAGCGCGTCCAGGACCGATTCCACATCCGGGAGCCACGGCGCGGCGTCCCCGGCCGCCGGTTCGCGCTCCCAGCGCACCTGCCCCGTACCCACCTCGGACGGGGGCAGGATGAGATAGCCGCCCTCGCCGTGGAACCGCAGAGAGCTGGGCACCCGGTCCATGGCGTGCAGCAGTTCGCCGAGCCGTTCCAGGGTGTAGGGGGCGACCAACAGCGACCACCGGGTCGGCGTCGCCACCACAGGGCCGAGCCGCACCCCCATAGCGTCGAGCGCCGTCAGCGCACGCGCTCCGGCGACGGCCGGCAGGCTCAGCGCACACGGTGCCTGGCCACCCGTGGCCATGACGAGGGGCGCGGTGGGGCGGTTGGTCCACCACCAGCGCACCATGCGAGCGTCGGTGGTGGCCGCGAGGAGACCGGGGTCGAATGGGTGTGCGCCGGGTACGGCGCACTCAGGGTCAGGACAGGAGCAGCCACGGTCACGGCCGCCGCGTACGGCTCCCGTCGCGGGCCCTGCTCCCGGGAGCACCGGCCACTTCCGGACGGTGGCGCAGATCAGCGCCGCGTCGAGCTGGGCGGAACTTCCCTTGCGCCGGGGCCGGTGCCTGCGTCGCCTTCCGAGGATCTCGCGCATGAGCGCTCGTTCCTTTCCGTTGAACGCCGAGGTCCACATCACACCACGCGTTCGTTACCACGCGTGTGCGTCTCTTCGCTGTGCGTGCGTGCTTGCTCATCGGGTCTGCGGTACGGACGGATCGTCGGTGCCGAGCGTGAGCCGAGCCGAGCAGAGTGGAACCGAACAGAATGGAGCTGAGCCGAGTCGAAACCGAGCCGAGTCCAGTCAAAACATCGCGCGGTCGGCGTGCGCATCGCGCGTGCCGTCCCTTGTGCAGCTCCACCACTCGGGGTGGAACGGGCGGCTGTCATCTGTGAGGACGTCCGGGCTCGCTGTCGGGTTCCGGGACGGTCACAACTGCCCCTGGCCGTCCACGATTACGTACCCCGCATGTCCGGGATGACGCTCCCTCCGGCATTTCACCCCGAGGGCGCCCCCTTGTCGGGCACACCCAGTCGATCGCAAAAAACGGCCCGGGGGTGCATTTTTCAGCCAAGTTGACTGTCGCACGGACACCATAAATACCGTCAGGACAATGCTGGACATCAGCTTACTTGTGCGTGTAGATGTGGGGACGTGTACCTGTGGTTGCACCGATAGCGGCGCAGAACGACATGGGGGTTTGCGATGCTATTCGACAGAACACACCGGTCGGAAAGCCGACTGCCATGAGCGCCCCACACCTTCCGAAAGTGGCTGGAATCGATCCCATGGTTCCCGTTTCGACGCACACTGCCGCGCCCACGGAAGGTGTCCCCTCCCCACCGGGAGCCTTCATCCAGGACCGGCTGGCCGGCTGGGTGTCCGACCTCACCACACTGCACGAACTCACCGAGCGGCTGGCGGGGACCGCCACCCTGGACAGCGCCCTCCACGAACTGCTGCGCGCCGGGGCGACCCTGGTGGGATCCGGTCGGGGGCTCGTCGTCCTCGAACCCTCCGACGGCCGCGGGCCGACCCGCACGATCGGGCTGGGACTCACGCACGCCGATCTGGGACACATCGAGACCGTGTCCCGTGGCGCCACCGCGTACGGCCGCTTCCTCGACGGCCTGCCGGACACCGAGGGCCCGCGGGCCACTCCCGACATCCCCGGCGGGGCCGGTCTCGACCCCCGCAGCCGCGAGGTCGCAGCCCGACTCGGATACGCCGCCGACTACACACAGCCCCTAGCCACCGAAACCGCCGGCCGGCTCGGCGCAGCCGTCTGGCTTTACGACGAACCGGCGGAACCGCTGGAACGCCAGCGCCATCTCGTCGGGGCGTACGCCCGCTACGCCGCCGAGCACCTGGCCCGCCTGCTCGAACTGGAACGCGCCAGGGCGGATGCCGCCGTCATCGCCGAGGAGCTCTTCCCCAGCAGACTGCCCCGGATCCCCGGAGTCCGGCTGGCCGCCCGCCGACGGGCCGGGTCCGAGGGCGGCGGCGACTGGTACGACGCCCTGAGCCTGCCGGACAGCGCGCTCGGCCTCGCCGTCGGATCGGTCGGTGGCTCCGGACCGGCCGCGATGGCCGCCACGGGCCGGCTCCGCGCCGGGCTGCGGGCCTACGCCGTGATGGAGGGCGAGGACCCGGTCGCCGTGCTCTCCGATCTCGAACTGCTGCTGCGACTGACCGAAGCGGGCGGCGCGGCGACCGCTCTCTACGCGTACTGCGAACCCGACCGGCACACCCTCCTGCTCGCCGGCGCCGGGCACACCCCGCCGCTGGTGACCGGGGAACGGCGTACCGAATTCGTGGAGACGGGCCTCTCCGCGCCCCTGGGCATGCTCTCGTGCTGGGAGGCGCCGAGCGTGGAGATCACGGTCAGGCCCGGCGAGACGGTGCTGCTCTACACCGACGGACTGCTGCACCGCACGGGAGACACCACGGACCGGGCGTTCGCGCGGCTGCGCTCGGCGGCGGCCGGTGTGCCGAAGGCCCTGCGCCAGGATCCCGGAGCCGTCGCGGACCACATTCTTCGGGCCGTCCTGCCGGACGGGGCGGGGCGGAGCGACGACACCGAGGACATCGCCCTGCTGGCCGTGCGCTTCGACTGAGGTCCTGCCGGCAGCGGGCCCAGGACGACAGGAAGCCTTCAGGCACGTGACCCCTATTCCGCACGCCCGTACGATGGAGGGGGTCCAGTGTCGTACAAGGAGGACATAACGTGTCTGAGGAGCTTGCCCCGGAGACCCCGGAAGCAGCAGAAGCAGAGCCGGTCAAGCAGCGGAAGAACGGCCTGTACCCGGGCATTTCCGATGAGCTCGCCGAGAACATGAAGTCCGGCTGGGCCGACACCGAGCTGCACGGCCTGGAGCCGATCGCCCAGGCCTCGTACACCGCCGCCCGCCGCGCCGCGCTCTCCGCGCGCTTCCCCGGCGAGCGGCTCGTCATTCCCGCGGGCAACCTGAAGACCCGCTCCAACGACACCGAGTACGCCTTCCGCGCCTCCACCGAGTACGCCTACCTCACCGGCGACCTGACCCAGGACAGCGCTCTGGTGCTCGAACCGGCCGACGGCGGGCACATGGCGACGGTCTACCTGCTGCCCCGTTCCGACCGGGAGAACGGCGAGTTCTGGCTCGACGGCCAGGGCGAGCTCTGGGTCGGGCGGCGCAACTCCCTCACCGAGGCCGAGCAGCTGCTCGGCATCCCGGCGAAGGACGTCCGGGAGCTCCCGGCCGCGCTGGCCGAGGCCACCGGCCCGGTGCGCAACGTGCGCGGACACGACGCGGGCATCGAAGCCGCGCTCACCGACAAGGTCACCGCCGAACGCGACGAGGAGCTGCGCGTCTACCTCTCCGAGGCCCGCCTGGTCAAGGACGCGTTCGAGGTGGCCGAGCTGCAGAAGGCCTGCGACGCCACGGCACGCGGCTTCGAGGACGTCGTGAAGGTCCTCGACAAGGCGGAGGCCACGAGCGAGCGCTACATCGAAGGCACCTTCTTCCTGCGCGCCCGCGTCGACGGCAACGACATCGGCTACGGCTCCATCTGCGCGGCCGGCCCGCACGCCACCACGCTGCACTGGGTCCGCAACGACGGAGCGGTCCGCTCCGGCGAGCTCCTGCTGCTCGACGCGGGCGTGGAGACCAACGAGCTCTACACCGCCGACGTGACGCGGACGCTGCCCATCAACGGCACGTTCTCGCCGCTGCAGCGGAAGATCTACGACGCGGTGTACGAGGCCCAGGAGGCGGGCATCGCCGCCGTGAAGCCCGGCGCAACCTTCCGCGACTTCCACGACGCGGCCCAGCGGGTCCTCGCCGAGAAGCTGGTCGAGTGGGGCCTGCTGGGCGACCTGTCCGTGGAGAAGGTCCTGGAGCTGGGCCTCCAGCGCCGCTGGACGCTGCACGGTACCGGCCACATGCTCGGCATGGACGTCCACGACTGCGCCGTCGCGCGCACGGAGTCGTACGTCGACGGCATCCTGGAGCCCGGGGTCTGCCTGACGGTCGAGCCCGGACTGTACTTCCAGGCCGACGACCTGACCGTGCCCGAGGAGTACCGGGGGATCGGCGTCCGGATCGAGGACGACATCCTCGTGACCGAGGACGGCAACCGGAACCTGTCCGCCACGCTGCCGCGCAGGTCCGACGAGGTCGAGGCGTGGATGGCCCGGCTCAAGGGCTGACACGGCCGACGCGGGACGGCCACGTCCCGCGAGCGGGAGGGCGCGCTGCTCAGGACACCATGAGCAGCGCGCCCTCCCGCCATTTCAGGACCTTGTCGAAGCTGACCACCGCGCCTCGCCCCGGCCGGTTCCCGAAGTGGACGTGGTCGGAGAGTTCCTCGATCAGACAGAGTCCGCGCCCGCCCTCGGCCGTGGCCGGGGGGTGCGTGGCGCTGCAGGCGTGCGACGGACCGGCCGCCGGGTGAACGGCGGACGTGTGCTGATCCGACGGATGCCCGACGGACTGCTGTGCGGCGGTGCGAAGCGTGCGCCGGGAGGGGAATCCGGGCCCCGAGTCGGCGACTTCGATACGGCATTTCTCGCCGTCCAGATACGCGGTGACCCGGTACTGCCCGCAGGCCTTCCCCGTCTGCTCCTCACCGTAGGAGGCGGGGACCACGTCTCCGGCCTCATCCGGGCCCCGTCGGTCGCCGCCGTGTTCGACGGCGTTCGCACAGGCTTCGCTGAGCGCGACCGAGAGGTCGTAGGAGATGTCCGGATCCACCCCCGCGGTCTCCATGGTGCCGAGCAGAAAACGACGGGCGAGCGGAACGCTCGCGGCTTCGCGCCGCAAATGGAGTGACCACCAGATGCTCATGCTCCAGCCTCCTGGCTGCGGCTCGACATACCGATACGTATTGCCGCGATGAACACGTCGTAAGCACAGATCGGCTGTGACAGCCCTCATTCGGCGGATGCGGATATTCCGTTCATCGGTGTACGGGGCCCGCGGTCGTGGTCGTCGGATCAGCCACGAACAGGCGCAACACCCCCTCATCACTCCCTGATGCGGACGGATGCCGACCTTCCGGACCTGCCGTACGGGGGCCGGGTGTCCAGTGGGATGATGACCCCGCCATGTCTATGCCTGTCGCACGCACCGGAGCCGGTATGCGGCTTTTGAGGACCGCGGTGTTCACCGCGGTCTGCGTCGTGCTCGCCGCGGCCGGACATGGCCTCGCCGCAGGTGCGAATGTGCCCGGGTGGAGCCTGCTGGCCGGCTTCGGCGGGGTCTTCGCCGTCGTGGCGGCGCTCGCCGGACGGGAGCGGAACCTCCTTTCGATCACCGCCGCCCTCGCGGCAGGGCAGCTGGCCCTGCACGTCCTCTTCGGATTCGGCCGGCACGTGCCGGCCGCCGTGCCGGGGGCCGGGGACGACTCGCTGATCCGCTTCGCCGCCGGGCTGGTGTGCGGCGCCGGACCGGCGCAGCTGAGCGCCGGTGAGGCCCACCGCATCGTGACCACGGCGGGCCTGGACCCCGCGACCGTGGTCCAGGGGCACGCACACGGGGCGGTCGACCCGACGGCCCTGGGCTCGGTGATGTCCGGCCTGCCCAGCCTGTCCATGTTCCTTGGGCATCTGCTCGCCGCGCTCGCCACCGGCTGGCTGCTGCGTCGCGGTGAGATCGCGCTCTTCCGGCTGGCCAGGCTCTCCGCACAGGGCGGACGGCAGCTCGCGGCCGGGGCCAGGCTGCGCGCGCTGCGGGCGGCGATGGCTCTCGTACGCGCCCTGCGTGCGGGACTTCCGGGACGGCTCACCACCGGGCCGCGCCCCCTCCGCAGCGCCGTCGACGCCCCCGCGCCGGCCACCGGGGACCCTCTGCAGCACATGGTGATCAGGCGCGGGCCGCCGCCCGTCTACGTACGCGCAGCCTGACACGACCCCTCCGCCGGGTTTCCGGTGCCGAGGCGGCCGTGATGCCGTGCGCGCCTCCGCGCGCGCTTCTCACCTTCATCTGTGGAGTGATCCCCGCCATGAACGTTTCCCGCATCGCCCTCGCCGGCGGCGTCGCCGCGTCCACCGTCCTGCTGCTGGCCGGTACGGCCTCCGCGCACGTCAGCGTGCAGCCGCAGGGCGAGGCCGCCAAGGGCGGCTACGCCACCGTCAACTTCAAGGTCCCCAACGAGCGTGACAACGCCTCCACCGTCAAGCTCGAGATCAGCTTCCCGACGGACCACCCGCTGGCGTCCGTAAGCCCGCAGCCGGTGGCGGGCTGGAAGATCGATGTCACCAGGAGCAAGCTGGCCGAGCCGCTCGAGGTGCACGGCAAGAAGATCAACGACGCGGTCTCCAAGGTCACCTGGACCGCGGACGACGACGGTATCGAGCCCGGCTTCTTCCAGCAGTTCCCGCTCTCGGTCGGCCAGCTCCCCGAGGACGCCGACCAGCTCGTGTTCAAGGCGCTCCAGACGTACAGCAACAAGGAAGTCGTCCGCTGGATCGAAGAGCCCACCGCGAGCGGCGAAGAGCCCGAGAGCCCGGCTCCCGTCCTCGCGCTGACCGCCCCGGCGGCCGATGCCCACGGTGCGGCGGCCGACGACAAGGGCGGCGAGGCGGAGAAGGCGAAGGAGACGACGGCGTCCTCGGACGACGCGTCCTCCTCGGGCACCGACGGCACCGCGCGCGTCCTCGGGATCGTCGGCATCGTCGTCGGCGTCGCCGGGGTGGCGTTCGGCATCCTCGCCGGCCGTCGTCGCAGCGCCTGATCCCTCCGGCTCACCCACCCGCATTTCACAGATCAGGAATCAGCTCTCCATGCACAGCAAGAAGACGGTGCTGGCCGCGGCGTTCGCCGCCGTGGCCGCACTGACCCTGTCGGCCTGCGGAAGCGGCGGAGACTCGGCGGACAACTCCGTCGCCGAGGTCTCCTCCGAGACCAGGTCCGAGCCCGCGACCGTGCTCGACCAGCCGTTCACCAAGCCCAACCTCGTCCTCACCGACACGCACGGCAAGAAGTACGACCTGCGCGAGCGGACCAAGGGCAAGCCGACCCTCATCTACTTCGGCTACACCAACTGCCCCGACGTCTGCCCCCTGACCATGAGCAACATCGCGATCGCCAAGCGGGCACTGCCCGAGGCCGACCAGGAGAAGCTCCAGGTCGTCTTCGTCACGACGGACCCCGAACGGGACACCCCGGCGTCCCTGGGCAGCTGGCTCAAGGCCCAGGATCCCGACTTCACCGGTCTCACCGGCGACTTCCCGACCATCCAGGCCGGAGCACGCCAGATCGGCATCGGCATCGACCCGCCGAAGAAGGAGAAGGACGGCACGGTCGTCTCGATGCACGGCGCCCAGGTCATCGCTTTCTCCCCGAAGACCGACAAGGGGTACGTGCTCTACGGCGAGGACGCCACGGCCGAGAACTACACCGAGGACCTCCCCGAGCTCGTCAAGGGGGAGACCCCGTGAACCGCCGCACGACCGTCGCCGGGGCCCTCGCCCTCACCACCGGGCTGGCCCTGACAGCATGTTCCTCGGACACCGCGCCGCGGATGGAGGTGACGGGGGCCTTCATGCCTCAGCCCGTCAGCGACATGGCCGCCGGCTTCCTCCTCGTCAAGAACAGCGGTGACGCGGCTGACCGCCTCACCTCGGTGACCAGCTCGCTTTCGGACCACGTCTCCATCCACGAGACGAAGAACCAGACGATGCGGATGGTCACGTCGTTCGAGGTGCCCGCCGGTGGCGAGCTCGATCTCGAACGCGGCGGCAACCACATCATGTTCACGGAACTGAAGCAGCGGCCCAAGCGGGGAGAAACGGTCTCCGTGGAACTGCACTTCGAGAAGGCCGACCCCATCACGGTCGACATTCCCGTGAAGGAGACCACCTACAACCCGAAGAAGCAGTGAGGTACTGACACCATGGCAGCCACCGCCCCGCACTTCGGGCCCTCCCCGACACGACGGCCGCTCGCCGCGGTCGCGCTCCTCGCCGCGCTGATCAGCTCGCTGTTCGGCCTGGTGCTGGCCGGCGCGAGCCCCGCGTCCGCGCACGCCGCTCTCACGGGTAGTGACCCGCAGGACGGGGCGGTGGTCGCCACCGCCCCCAAGGACGTCACCCTCACCTTCTCCGAGCAGATCGCCATGGGCGACGACTCGATCCGCGTCCTCGACCCCAGCGGCGAACGGGCCGACGACGGCGCTCCCCGTGATCTGACCAGCGGTGGTGCCGTGCGGTACGGCATCGCGCTCCACAGCGGTCTGCCCGACGGCACCTACACCGTGGCCTGGCAGGCCGTTTCCGCGGACAGCCATCCTGTCTCCGGAGCTTTCACCTTCTCCGTCGGTGCCCCCTCGGAAACGACCGTGACACTGCCGTCGGACGGAGCCGGCGGCGGTCTCGTCGGCGCGCTCTACGGCATCGCGCGCTACGCCGCGTACGCCGGCTTCATCCTGCTCGCGGGCGGATCGGCCTTCGTGCTCGCCTGCTGGCAGCGCGGGGCGGGTGCGCGGCCACTGCAACGGCTCGTCGTGCGCGGCTGGATCACGCTCACCGCGGCCACCCTGGCCATGCTGCTCCTGCGCAATCCGTACACCGGGTCCGGCGAACTCGCGGACGCCTTCGATCTCGCAGGCCTGCAATCCGTGCTCGACACCAAGCCGGGGGCCGCGCTCGTCTCCCGGCTGCTGCTCCTGGGCGCCTCCGCGCTCTTCATCGCCGTCCTCTTCGGGGCGTACGCCAAGCGCGAGGACGAGAAGGAGAAGCAGGACCTCACCTTCGGACTCGCCACGGGCGGAGCGGTCATCGCCGTGGGGATCGCCGGTACGTGGGCCCTGGCCGAGCACGCCTCGACGGGGATCCAGCCGGGCATCGCCATGCCGGTCGACGTGCTCCACCTGCTCGCCGTCGCCGGCTGGCTGGGCGGACTCGCCGCACTGCTGGTCGCCCTGTACCGGACGCCGGACATCACGAGCGGCGCGGTACGGCGGTTCTCCCGCGTGGCGTTCACCAGCGTGCTCGTCCTCGCGGCGACCGGGCTCTACCAGTCCTGGCGGCAGGTCGGTTCGTGGTCGGCTCTGACCGGTACCCGGTACGGCCAGCTGCTCCTCATCAAGGTGGCGCTCGTCGCCCTGCTCGTCGGCGTCGCGTACATATCCCGGCGCTGGACGGGGCGGCTGACCGAGCGCGCCGACTCCGCGTCCCCGTCAGCCGATGACACCGCTCAGGCCGCGTCGGTGGAGCCCGACGAGTCGTCCGACGCGGCCGCCGCCCCCGAGGAGGAAGTGGCTCCGGAGCGCGCCGCACAGCTCTCCCGGCAGCGCGCCGCACGGACGGCGACGAAGGAGAAACGAGCCCGCGACGCCGATCCGGACCGCTCCGGGCTACGGCGTTCCGTGCTGGTGGAGACGGGCATCGCCGTGGTGCTGCTCGTCGTCACGACCATCCTGACGTCCACCGAGCCCGGCCGCACCGAGGAAGAGGCCTCCCGCGGCAGCAGCACGGCTGCCGCGCCGGTGACCGGCGGAGAGGTGAATCTGAGCCTGCCCTTCGACACCGGCGGCCAGAACGGCAAGGGGACGGTACGCCTGGACATCACACCCGGCGGAACCGGTTCGAACAGCCTGCACCTGTGGATCGACGGGCCCGACAGGCGCCCGATGGACGTCCCCGAAGTGAAGCTCGCCTTCACGCTGGAGTCCAAGGACATCGGCCCGCTGCCGGTCGTCCCCGACCGCCTCGCCGAGGGGCACTGGACGTCGAGCGGCGTCCAGATCCCGATGGCGGGCGACTGGACGGTCGCCGTGACCGTGCGTACGTCGGACATCGACCAGACCACCATCGACAAGAACGTGAAGATCGGCTGAGCAGTGTGAGCAAGAAGAAGAACGGCCTCGGGGAGAACGACACCCCTGCCACTCGACGCGACCGGTCCGGGACCGGTGGCGCGGGCGTCGTCTCCCGGCGACGGCTGATCGGCGGCGCGGGAGCTGCCGGGGCGGCAGGTCTTGTCCTGGGCGCTGCGGGCGGTGCGGGCGGTTACGCGGCGACGCGCGGGGAGGAGCCGACGCCACTGACCGCGGTCGGCTCGACCGAGGCGATGTTTCACGGGAAACATCAAGCGGGGATCACCACTCCGCTTCAGGCCCGCGGACATCTGGTCGCGTTCGATCTGGCGCCCGGCGCGGGCCGCCCCGAAGCAGCCGCCCTGATGCGCCGCTGGTCGGCCGCGGCGGAACGGCTGATGGCCGGTGAACCCTCGGACAGCCGGGGCCACGACACCGGTGTGGCCCTGGACGCCGGGCCGTCCTCCCTGACCGTCACCTTCGGATTCGGGCGCACCTTCTTCGCCCGCACCGGCCTGACCGGTCACCTGCCGCCCGCGCTGGACCCACTGCCCGCCTTCTCCTCCGACCACCTCGACGCCAAGCGGTCCGACGGTGACCTCTGGGTCCAGATCGGCGCCGACGACGCGCTCGTTGCCTTTCACGCGCTGCGCGCCCTCCAGAAGGAGGCCGGCTCGACGGCGCGGGTCCGCTGGCAGATGAACGGCTTCAACCGCACCCCGGGCGCCACCGGCCGGCCGATGACCACACGCAACCTGATGGGCCAGGTCGACGGCACCAACAACCCGAAACCGGCCGAGAGCGACTTCGAGGAGCGGATCTTCGTGTCGTCCGGCGGATCGGCGGCGTACGCCTGGATGGCGGGCGGCTCGTACGCCGTGGTCCGGCGGATCAGGATGCTCCTGGACGACTGGGAGGAGCTCACGGTCAAGCGTCAGGAACAGGTCATCGGACGGCGCAAGGCGGACGGCGCCCCACTCAGCGGTGGTTCCGAGGACACCACGATGGACCTCGACAAGGCGGGCCCGGACGGCGAGCTGTTGATTCCCGGCAACGCCCACGCCCGGATCTCCTCCCCCGAGGAGAACGGTGGCGCCGCGATGCTGCGCCGCCCGTTCTCGTACCACGACGGGATCTCGGACGACGGCACCCCGGATGCCGGGCTGCTCTTCGTCTGCTGGCAGGCCGATCCGTTCAAGGGCTTCATCCCGGTCCAGCGCAAACTCGACCGCGGGGACGCGCTCTCGCCGTTCATCCGGCACGAGGCGAGCGGTCTCTTCGCCGTGCCCGGAGGCGCCGCGGCCGGGGAGTACGTGGGGCAGCGACTGCTGGAGGCCTGACGGCCTCCCGGGGATGCCGTCAGGCGCACGGCCCTGCCCATCAGCCCATTAGGGTGACCGTATGTCAGCCACGCGCTACGCCTATCTCGGCCCTGAGGGCACCTTCACCGAGGTGGCCCTCCGCACGCTCCCCGAAGCCGCCACCCGCGAACTCGTCCCGATGGTCTCGGTGCCGGCCGCCCTGGACGCGGTGCGCAGCGGGGAGGCCGCGGCGGCGCTCGTCCCCATCGAGAACTCCGTGGAGGGCGGGATCAGCGCGACGCTCGACGAGCTGACCACGGGCACTCCGCTGATGATCTACCGCGAGGTACTGCTCTCCATCACGTTCGCGCTACTGGTGCGTCCTGGGACGAAGCTGTCCGACATCAAGACCGTCAGCGCCCACCCGGCCGCGCAGCCTCAGGTACGCAACTGGATGGCGTCCCATCTGCCCGACGCGGTGTGGGAGTCGTCGGCCTCGAACGCGGACGCCGCCCGGCTCGTCCAGGAGGGGCGCTACGACGCCGCCTTCGCCGGGGAGTTCGCCGCGGCCACTTACGGGCTGGAACCGCTGGTGACCGAGATCCACGACGCGGAGAACGCCCAGACCCGCTTCGTGCTGGTGGGGCGCCCGGCCAGGCCGTCCGCGCCCACGGGAGCCGACAAGACCTCCGTGGTCATCTGGCTCGGCGCCGACCGGCCGGGAGCTCTCCTCGAACTGCTCCAGGAATTCGCCGTCCGCGGGGTCAACCTGATGCTGATCCAGTCCCGGCCCACCGGGGAGGGCATCGGGAACTACTGCTTCGCCGTGGACACCGAGGGGCACATCGCGGACCGCCGCGTCGGTGAGGCGTTGATGGGGCTGAAGCGAATCTGCCCGGAAGTGCGGTTCCTGGGTTCGTACCCGCGCGCAGGAGTGACGCCTGAAGAGGTGAGTGACCTGCGGATCGGGACGTCCGACACGGACTTCACCGAGGCGTCCGACTGGCTGGCGCGCAGCCAGGACGGCCGGGTCTGAAGCGCGGGGCGAGGGCACCACGCCCTGGCCCCACGTACGGGTTGCCCGTCCGCGCAAAGTTATCCACAGGATGTCTTCCCGGCCTGGGGACAAGTCGACACCGCAACGCGACATCGTCGACAAATCGCCCCAGCCGCTCGGATCCCCCACCAGATCACGACTCCCCGCGCATCCCCCTAATTCCGTTGATCAACTCATCAGGATGAGGAATACCCACCCGAATGAGTGCAACGGGTCAGGTTTGAGGTGCGAGCCCCTGTCCAGTCATGCCACTTTCGGAATGATCCACTCCGGCATCCACAGATCTTCTTCACAGCCTGTGGATAACTAATTGGATCAACAGAAGCCTGTGGACAACACGCCCGCCCGGCCGCCCCAACTCCCCGTCGACACACCGGCGATGCGTCAAACAGCAGGGGAGCTTGTTCCCTTTTCGAGGCAATGAAGCACTTTTATTGACCCTCTCCACCCGCCGGTCGACTCGCGATTGTCCCCCGAATTATCGATTCCGACAATTCGGGCAAAGCGCCACGCTCATCGATATCGGTTCGAGTGGCGGATCCCCGCACCGGTAGCCTTGAGGGGTGATTGACCTTCGCCTGCTCCGTGAGGACCCCGACCGTGTTCGCGCCTCCCAGCGCGCCCGTGGAGAGGACGTCGCCCTCGTCGACGCCCTGCTCTCCGCCGACGAGCTGCGCAGGTCGTCCGGCGTCCGCTTCGACGAACTCCGCTCCGAGCAGAAGTCGCTCGGCAAGCTGATCCCCAAGGCCACCCCCGAGGAGCGTGCCGAGCTCCTCAAGAAGGCCGAGCAGCTGAAGGCCGAGGTCAAGGCGGCCGACACCGCACGGGACGAGGCCGACGCCGAGGCCAAGCGGCTGCTCCTGCTGCTCGGCAACATCGTCCACGAGGACGTGCCGGTCGGCGGCGAGGAGGACTTCGTCGTCCTGGAGACGCACGGCACGATCCGTGACTTCGGCGCGGAGGGCTTCGAGCCCAAGGACCACCTGGAGCTCGGCGAGGCGCTGGGCGCCATCGACATGGAGCGCGGCGCCAAGGTGTCCGGGTCACGCTTCTACTACCTGACGGGCGTCGGCGCGCTGCTGGAGCTGGCCCTGGTCAACGCGGCCATCGCACAGGCCACCGAGGCCGGCTTCGTCCCCATGCTGACGCCCGCGCTGGTCCGCCCGCGCGCCATGGAGGGCACGGGCTTCCTCGGCCAGGCCGCGGAGAACGTGTACCACCTGGAGAAGGACGACTACTACCTCGTCGGCACGTCCGAGGTCCCCCTCGCGGCGTACCACATGGACGAGATCCTCGACGCCGACAAGCTGCCCCTGCGGTACGCGGGCTTCTCGCCGTGCTTCCGCCGCGAAGCCGGTACGTACGGCAAGGACACCCGGGGCATCTTCCGCGTCCACCAGTTCGACAAGGTCGAGATGTTCTCGTACGTCGACCCGGCGGACGCCGAGGCCGAGCACCGCAGGCTCCTGGACTGGGAGAAGCAGTGGCTCACCGCCCTCGAACTTCCGTTCCAGGTGATCGATGTCGCCACCGGTGACCTGGGATCGTCGGCCTCACGGAAGTTCGACTGCGAGGCGTGGATCCCGACCCAGGGCAAGTACCGCGAGCTGACCTCCGCGTCCAACTGCGACGGCTTCCAGGCACGCCGGCTCTCCGTCCGCATGCGCGACGGCAAGAAGGTCCAGCCGCTGGCCACGCTGAACGGCACGCTCTGCGCCGTACCGCGCACCATCGTGGCGATCCTGGAGAACCATCAGCTGCCCGACGGTTCGGTGCGTGTGCCGGAGGTCCTGCGTCCGTACCTCGGCGGGCGCGAGGTTCTGGAGCCGGTCTCCAAGTGACCTTCTCCTACAAGCTCGTCGCCACCGACCTCGACGGCACCCTGCTCCGCGACGATCACACCGTCTCCGAACGCACCCGTGAGGCACTGGCCGCGGTCACCGCGGCCGGTGCGGCGCACATCGTCGTCACCGGGAGGGCGGTGCCGTGGACCCGGCACATCCTGGACGACCTGGGCTACCAGGGGCTCGCGGTGTGCGGCCAGGGCGCGCAGGTCTACCACGCCGGCGAGCACAAGCTGCTGACTTCCCTGACCCTGGACCGGCAGCTCGCCGGGCTCGCGCTGTCCAAGATCGAGGCGGAGGTCGGTCCGCTCGCGCTGGCGGCGAGCCGTGACGGACTCGAGGGCGAGGTGCTGGTCGGGCCCGGTTACCGGGTGCAGGAGGGACCCCTGCCCGCGGTCTTCATGAACGACCCCGCCGAGATGTGGACCGCCCCGCTGAACAAGGTCTACATACAGCACCCGGAGCTCGATGACGACGCTCTGACTCTGGCCGCACAGCAGGCCGTCGGCAGCCTGGTGAACGTCGTCATGGCGGGCCCCGGCATCGTGGAGATCCTGCCCCTGGGGCTGAGCAAGGCGACCGGCCTCTCGCTGGCCGCACGCCGTCTGGGGCTCAAGGCCACGGACACGCTGGCCTTCGGTGACATGCCGAACGACATCCCCATGTTCGGCTGGGCGCAGCACGGCGTCGCCATGGCCAACGCGCACGACGCCCTGAAGGCGGTGGCGCACGAGATCACCGCGTCGAACGAGCACGACGGCATCGCGTTGGTGCTGGAGGAACTGCTCCGGACGGGCAGGCGCGCGTAGGGCGGATCCCCGGGAGTCCCGTCTGACCGGGACAGCCGTCCCGCTCGCTGCTGGAGACCGGCGCCCGGGGGCCGGTGTCCGGGGGCCGGTGTCCGGGGGACCACTCGCTTTCCGGTGGCCCCCCGGACCTATGTCAGCCATTCCTGCGGCGGCCCAGATCCCTCAGCCGGTGCGCGAGGTCGTCCATGCGGGCATCGAGCCGGATGACGTCCTGCGAGACATCGGTGAGCCGGATGCTGATGGCCCCGACGACCTGGTGCGTGACATCGAGCTTCCGGTCGAGCGAGTCGAGCCGTTGTGACATCCGGCCGAGCACGGGGCCGAGCTCCTGGAGCGCGCTCCCCACGCCGACGAGACAGCCCTCGATACGGGTGACGCGCCGGTCGAGCGAGTCGTAGGAGGCCCTGAGGTCCTCCTCCGCGTCGAGCAGGTGGGTCCGGACGCTGCGGGCGATGTCGCTGTCGCGAAGGAGCATGGCGACGTTGAGCACGGTCCTGCGGGTGTAGAGGCGAAGCTGCGTGGCCGCCTGTGGATAACTTTCCCGGCCTTCACCGTCCCATAGCGACAGCATGTCGCTATGGAAGGACTGCAGCTCAGCGCCGCGCAACACCCTCATGCCGTTTCCGGTCAGCTCTTGTAGATGCCGGTCCGTCAGCCTCTTGACCGAGGCTGTGGATACTTCGAAGTATCGGGCCACCTCCTCTGTGCGAAGGTGAATTCCATCAGGGAGCATGACAAGGTTCTTGACCTTGTCGAGGGCTTCGACGCGCCCCATCTGCTCGACCCGGAGCGCCGGGGATTCGAGCAGGGCGACTTCCGTGGGCATGGGTGTGCCTCTCGTGAGGGGGAACGGCAAGGACGGCCCTTGTCCCCGGGCTACGAGGGCGGAGGACGCTCACGGTTGCACTCACTCGATGACCGGACGGGCGGGCGTTGCCTCGCCGCCGCCGGCATTCCCCGAATTCACGAAAGCTCGACGCCACGGATTCCAGTTGCCTCCACGCGCCCTGCACAACGAGCCGACAACCGTACAGTCACGCGAACGGCTCACCGGACACGGAACAACCCCCGCCCGGTGGGCGGGGGTTGCGGAAGGGGTGCACGGCAGCCGGTCTCACTCCTCGCCGGCGAGCTTCAGTCCCCGCAGCTTCTGACCGGCGTACCAGGTGGCCGCGGCCGTGACGCCGACCAGCAGGACGGTCGCGAGCGGCAGACCGACGTCCGAGGTGATGAGACCGTCCCCGGCGACCTTCTCGGCGACCGAGAGGGACCACTGCTGCACGCTGAGCGTCCTGGCCCCCGGGACCAGGCTGCCGAACAGCGCCTCCCACACCAGTGCGTACACCAGCCCGAAGACCACCGCGTGCCGGCTGATCGTGCCCAGCAGCAGGAACAGCGCGCTGTACGCGATCGAGGCGACCAGCGCCGCGATCGTGTAGGCCACGGCGATCTGTCCACCGTTGCCGTTGAGGATCAGGCCCGCGACGAACGTCGGCAGCGCCGAGAAGAGCATCGTCACCGCCACGGCGACGATCAGCTTGGTGAAGATGATCGTGGGCCGCTTCACCGGCTTGGCGAGCAGGTAGACGATCGAACCGTCGTCGATCTCCGGCCCGATGGCGCCGGTCCCCGCGATGACCCCGATGAGCGGGACCATCGTGGCGATGGCGAAACCGCCCAGCACGCCGGACGCGACACCGTCATCGGCCCCGGCGAACGCCCGCACCGCCACGGCGATGGCGACGAGGAGGACCGGCAGGACGAACAGGATGGCGGCCCGGCGCCGGCCGAGCAGGGCCCGGTAGGTGAGCCGGGCGACTGTGGGGTCGTACATGACGCTTCACAGCTCCTTTCAGGCCACTACTCAGGCCGCTACGAGATAGGAAAAGACCGATTCGAGGGACTCGTCGGACGGTGAGACGGTGAGCAGCCGGATGCCGTGTTCGCGCGCGACCCTCGGCAGCAGCGTCGTGAACCGGCCGAAGTCGACCGCCTGGATGCGCAGGGCCCCTTCTGCCACATCGACGTCGATCCCCGCTGTCGAAGGGTCGGCGATGAGCGCGGCGGCGAGTGCCCGGTCGTCACTGGACCGGACGAGATAGCGGTGCGGCCGGTCCGTCATCAGACGGCGGATCTTCCGGAAGTCACCGGACGCGGCGTGGCGGCCCGCCACGATCACCTCGATGTGCGAGGCGAGCTGCTCGACCTCCTCGAGGATGTGGGAGGAGAAGAGCACCGTGCGGCCCTCCGCGCCCATGCGCCGCAGCAGTTCCATGAGATGCATCCGCTGGCGCGGGTCCATACCGTTGAACGGTTCGTCGAGGAGCAGCACCGACGGGTCGTGGACCAGCGCGGACGCCATCTTCACGCGCTGGCGCATGCCCTTGCTGTACGTCGAGATCTTGCGGTCCTGCGCGTACTCCATCTCGACGGTGGCCAGCGCCTTGTGCGCGGCCGCGTCGCCCAGTCCGTGCAGCTCGGCGTTGGCGACGACGAACTCGCGGCCGGTCAGAAAGTCGTACATGCCTTCCCGCTCGGGCACGATGCCGATCGCCTTGTAGACCGCCTCGTTGCGCCAGATCTGCGTGCCGTCGAGCGAGACCCTGCCGGTCGACGGCGCGAGGAATCCGGCCATCATGTTGATCAGTGTGGACTTGCCGGCTCCGTTGGGGCCGAGCAGCCCGGTGACCCCGGGGCCCACGGTCATGCTCACGTCGTTGACGGCGACCACGTTGCCGAACCAGCGGGAGGTGTGGTCGATCTCGATGGTGGTCACAGCCCGACCCTCCGGTAGCGGCGCATCAGTACGGCGTACGAGCCGGCGACGAGCGCGAGAACAACGATCAGATAGACCACACCGGCGGCGGCCCCGGGCCCTTCACCACCGGGGAAGGCGGAGGTGGCGCCGAGGAACGCGGTCTGCACCCCGTCGATCAGCGTGATGGGCGAGAACAGCCCGAGCCAGGTGATGGCTCCGGCCGAGTCCGTCTGCCAGGCGATCGCCTGGACGGTGGAGACCGCGCCGTAGGTGATGGTCAGTACGGCGATCACGGCGGCGACCCCGAAGCCCCGGCGCGGGGTCAGGGCGGCGACCACCAGTCCGAGCCCGGCGAACAGTACGGAGAGCAGTGCCACCGAAACCATCCCCTGCCCGAAGCCCTTGGTCTGATCCGCGAAGTCGAACTCGGCGAGCAACGCGCCCACATAGAGGATGACGAGGGGCAGCCCGGTGAGGATGAGCAGGGCCGAGGCCATCGCGGCGAACTTGGCGATCACGTAGTCGACGCGCTCGATCGGCCGCGAGAAGTACAGCGGCACGCTCTTGAAGCGCAGGTCCCTGGAGACGGACTGGGGCGCCTGGGAGGCGATGAAGAGTCCGATCACGGCCTGCAGGTAGATGGCGAAGTCGGTGTACCCGATGGGAAGTTTCGTCATGCCGGGCGCGTAGACGGCGACCGCGACGAGGATCAGCGCCACCAGGCACATCACCCCGCACAGCAGCATCGGCAGCACCTTGGACTTGGCGGACCTGCCCAGTCCGAACGAGCCGCGCAGGGACTGCGAGTACAGCGAGCGGCGGGCGTAGGCCCGGCCCAGGCGTACCCCGTCGTAGGAGCGGTATCCGATGTTGTGGATCCGGGAGGTCTCGCTCCCGGCCGCGGTCCCGGTCTCAGTGCTCATCGCGACCGCTTCCCTTCTGCTGTCCGGCACCCGCTGTCGCGGCCACGGCCGCCCGCGGTGCCTCTTCGGTCCGGAAGACCTCGGCGATGTGATGACGTCGCTGTTCCATCCGGATGAGCCCCAGCCCGAGGTGGGCGACGCTGTCGCGGACCACGTCGTACGTCTCGTCGCCGGTGGCCTCCACGAGGAGGATGTGGCCGGCCCCGGGCAGCCCTTCGGCGTCGAGGCCGTCGTGCCCGATGAGCTTGACCCCGGCCCCAGTGAGGGCCTGGCGCAGGGCGTCGGTGCCGTCCGGGTGGGTGTCGCTGTCGGTGACCTCGACCGCCAGCGTCGTGGTGGTCCGGGTGAAGTCCCTGGTGGAGCTGGATCGCAGCAGCGCGCCGCCGTCGATGACGACGACGTGGTCACAGGTCCGTTCGAGCTCACCGAGGAGGTGCGAGGTCACCAGCACGGAGATGCCGAAGTCGGTGTGGATCCTGCGGATCAGACCGAGCATCTCGTCGCGGCCGACGGGGTCCAGGCCGTTGGTCGGCTCGTCCAGAAGGACCAGCTCGGGGTCGTGGACCAGTGCCTGGGCCAGCTTCACCCGCTGTTTCATACCGGTCGAGTAGCCGCCGATGGGGCGGTAGCGCTCCTCGTACAGCCCGACATGGCGCAGCGTGTCCGCGGTGCGCTCACGCGCCGCGGTGGGCGGCAGCCCGGACATCCGCGCCATGTGTACGACGAACTCGGTGGCCGAGACGTCGGGAGGCAGGCAGTCGTGCTCGGGCATGTATCCGACCCGCTCCCGGATGGCGGCGCCTTCGGTGGCGACGTCGAGCCCGAGCACCGCGGCCCGGCCTTCGGTGGCGGGGGACAGACCCAGCAGGATCTTGATCAGCGTGGACTTGCCGGCCCCGTTGGAACCCACCAGACCGGTCACGCCCGGTCCGATGTCCAAGGAGAGCCGGTCAAGCGCGGTCACCCTCGGGAACCGCTTGCTCAGGCTTTCGGTTGCGATCACAGTCACGTCTTCGAAGGTAGTGGCGCGCACCACTGGAGTCGTCAGACCAGACGGTTGTATCCGCGTCCGACTCCAGGCGTACGGACCCGTAGGGGGACCCCCCACGAGGGAGTACCCCGACGTCCTTGCACGTCGCCCGTTGTCCACAGGTTCCGGGCATCCCTTGACGCGGCCGTGGGTCGGTTGCCACATTCAGCGGTGTCACGTTACGGACGCGTATCGCGACGCCGGCACAGGACAGAGGAGGCGGCGTGGATCTGCGAGGCGTTCGTGAGCGCTGGGTGCGTACGGGCGGGGTCGAGCTGTGCGTGGCCGAGTCGGGTGATCCGTCACGGCCGACGATCGTGCTGGTGCACGGGTATCCGGACAGCAAGGAGGTCTGGTCCCAGGTCGCGGAACGGCTGGCGGAGCAGTGGCACGTCGTGTTCTACGACGTGCGGGGACACGGCAGGTCGACGGCGCCCCGGCCGCTGCGTGGCGGCTTCACCCTGGAGAAGCTGACCGACGACTTCCTGGCCGTCGTCGACGCCGTGAGCCCGGACCGCCCCGTCCATGTGGTCGGTCACGACTGGGGCTCGGTCCAGTCCTGGGAGTTCGCGACGGTGGAGCGGACCAAGGGCCGGATCGCCTCGTTCACCTCGATGTCCGGACCGTCCCTCGACCACTTCGGGCACTGGATCAAGCAGCGGATGGCCCACCCGAGTCCGCGCCGGGTGGGTCAGTTGCTCGGGCAGGGCGCCAAGTCCTGGTACGTGTACGCGCTGCACACACCGGCCCTTCCCGAGATGGCCTGGCGCGGCGTGCTCGGCAGACAGTGGCCACGGATCCTGCGGCGCATGGAGAAGGTGCCCGCGGACGGGTACCCGACGGCATCGCTCCCTCGGGACGCGGCGCACGGCGCCTGGCTCTACCGGGACAACATCCGGTCCCGCCTGCGCCGTCCGCGCCCCGACGCGTACGCCCACGTACCGGTCCAGCTGATCACACCGACCGGTGACGCCTTCCTCTCGCCGTCGCTCCACGACGAACTGGACTCCTGGGTACCCCGGTTGCGGCGCCGCGCCCTGCCCGCCAAGCACTGGGTGCCGCGCACCAGACCGGATCAGCTGTCCGCCTGGATCAGCGAATTCGCCGACGGCGTGGAATCCGGCGCGCCGGACGGGACCGTCACGGCGAGTGTGTCCGGGGCGGCGGCGCCGTCCGCCCATGGGGAGCGGTTCGGTGGGCAGTTGGTCCTGGTGACAGGGGCGGCATCGGGCATCGGCCGTGCCACAGCGCTGGCGTTCGCGGTTTCGGGGGCGCGTGTGGTGGCGGTGGACCTGGACGCGGAGGGCGCCGCGAGGACCGCGGAGGAGGCCCGGCTGATCGGCGCACCCGGCGCGTGGGGCGAAGTGGTGGACGTCGGCGACGAGCTGGCGATGGAGAAGCTGGCGGAGAAGGTCGCCTCCGAACACGGCGTCGTGGACGTCCTGGTGAACAACGCCGGCATCGGACTGTCGGGGTCGTTCCTCGACACGACGAGCGAGGACTGGCGGAGGGTTCTCGACGCCAACCTGTGGGGAGTCATCCATGGCTGCCGGATCTTCGGCGGGCAGATGGCAGAGCGAGGACAGGGCGGCCACATCGTCAACGTCGCTTCGGCAGCCGCACATCAGCCGTCACGGGTGCTGTCCGCGTACAGCACGTCCAAGGCGGCGGTGCTGATGCTCAGCGAGTGCCTGCGCGCGGAGCTGGCCGAACGGTCGATCGGGGTCAGTGCGCTGTGTCCGGGGTTCATCGACACGGGAATCACCGGTACCGCGCACTTCGCCGGCGTCGACGAGCCGGAGGAGGAACGCCTGCGGAAGCGGACGGCCCGGCTGTACTCCCTGCGCAACTACCCCGCGGAGAAGGTCGCTCAGGCGATTCTGGACGCCGTGGTGCACAACCGTGCCGTGGTACCGGTGACGCCCGAGGCCCACGGTTTGCGCTGGCTGTCCCGGGTCAGCCCGTCGGCACGTCGCGGCGTGGCTCGCCTCCGGCCACCTCTGTAAGCGCGTACGTGGACGGGCCCGTTCGCTGCTTGCATACGCCAAGCCGCGTGTGCCGCCCGGCCGGTTCGCGTGTGTGGGCAAGCGACGCCCACAATCGACCTCAGGAGCGCCGCACTTCGTCATGTTGGCGCCACGAAACGGGACTTGGTGGAGCACACGAGCTTTTCTCCCCATAACCCCGCAGAGACAAGCATGTTGGACAAATGCCATTTATAGCACGCCACTTGTCCACAGGGACGCCAAAAACCCTGTGGATAACCTTAGTTGGCTGTGGATCAAACCTGATGACAGCCATGAGCATCGAAACGTTGAGTGAAATCGGGGTGCGCCGGACGAGGCGCCACGGGCACGCCGAGGGGACGACCGAGCGAAGCACCGTCAAGCTGTACAAGCACCTGTCCAAGCACCGGTCGGCCTTCCGCGCCTACGTGGGTGACCGGGTGCCTCCGTGAATGACCGACCGGCCGCAGTCAGCGCTTGATCTCGCCGAGACCCGCACGCAGGTCGTCGAGGTTCATGACGGGCTGCAGGGCGATCTTGGAACCCGTGTGGAACAAGGGCTCCATGAGTGGTGGCATCTGGGCCGAGTCCTGCATGTCGAAGACCATCAGACAGGTGCGCTGACCGTTCTGGACGGTGAAGTACGCCGCTTCGGGCTTCAGCTGCTCCACGACCTCCTGAACGATCTTGGGCATGGTTCCGTCGGACACCGCACGGTTCGACGTCTCGGTGTCCATCTGTGCGGTGAGCAGCATCCTCATGACGACTCACTCCTTCCGGCGAACCGCGCCGGTGCCGTGCACACGCGCGGGCAGGACCGGCCGGGTTCGACTCCAGCGTCTCGCCGGCCCCACACCTCGGCAAGCCCGGAGGCGGCGCACATCTGCGGACATCAGCGGCCCCCGTCCCGCCGCCTCTCGTATGGTCGTCACCATGCGTCTGAGTACTGTGATCCTGCCGATCTACCGCTGGCACGACGAAGGACGGGAGGTGTGGAGGCGAGCCGAGGAGCTGGGGTTCCACGCCGCCTACACCTACGACCACCTTGCCTGGCGGACCTTCCGTGACGGCCCGTGGTTCGGAGCCGTCCCGACCTTGACCGCCGCCGCCGCGGCCACCGAGCGCCTGCGCCTGGGCACCCTCGTCACCTCACCCAACTTCCGGCACCCTGTGACGCTCGCCAAGGACCTCATCACGCTGGACGATGTCTCCGGCGGACGGATCACGCTCGGCATCGGCGCGGGCGGTAACGGCTTCGACGCCACCACACTGCTACGGGCCGACGAAGAGCCCTGGGCCCCGCGTGAACGCGCCGACCACTTCGAGGAGTTCGTCCCACTGCTCGACCGGCTGCTCCGAGAGCCGTCCGTGACGCAGGAAGGCCGGTTCTACTCCGCGAACGAGGCCCGGAACATCCCCGGCTGTGTACAGCGCCCCCGGCTGCCCTTCGCGGTCGCCGCCACCGGGCCGCGTGGACTGAGGCTCGCGGCACGCCACGGTCAGGCGTGGGTGACCACGGGTGATCCGAAGCTGTACGAGTCCGGTACCCCTGAACAGTCCGTCGCCGCCCTCCGAGGCCAGATCACCCGGCTGGGAGCGGCCTGCCAAGAAGCCGGCCGGGACGTCGCCGAGCTGGACAAGATCCTGCTCACCGGATTCACCCCGGGGCGCCCGCTGCAGTCCCTCGACGCCTTCGTGGACTTCGCGGGACGCCACTTCGACCTCGGATTCACCGAGATCGTCGTCCACTGGCCGGTGCCGGACTCCGACTTCGCCCTGCCACCCGAGGTGTTCGAGCAGATCGCCACCGAGGCGTTGGCGCAGCTCCGCTGATCACGGTTGCGCCGGGCGGTCACCCGGCGCGCCGTCGGCATATGCCGCAGTCATGTTCCGCAGCTCAGCGACCCGCGCTCTCAGATGGGCGCCCCTCTGCACGCCCGTGCGACTCCGTGCGGGAGAATGGCGGGGTGACCTCAGCTACCGACTCGCCTCTGCCTGCTGTGACCCGGCTGATCGCCACCGATCTGGACGGCACCCTGCTGCGCGACGACAAGACCCTGTCGGACCGTACGACCGCCGCCCTGGCTGCCGCCGAGGCGGCGGGGATCGAGGTCTTCTTCGTCACCGGGCGGCCCGCCCGCTGGATGGACGTCGTCAGCCCTCATGTGCAGGGCCACGGCATGGCGATCTGCGCCAACGGCGCCGCGGTCGCCGATCTCCACGAAGGCCGTCTGCTCAAGGTCTACCCCCTGGACCGCGCGACCGCCCTGCACGTGGTCGACGTACTGCGCGAGGCGGCTCCCGGGGTGTCGTTCGCCGTCGAGCTGTCCACGGGCATCCACTACGAACCGGCATACCCCCCGTTCCACATGGACCCGGGTGCCACGGTCGCCGTCGCGGAGAAGCTGCTCCACGAGGAGGCGCCCGGCACCGGCCACCCGGTCCTCAAGGTCCTCGCACACCACCCCGAACTGACCCCGGACGCCTTTCTCGCGCTGGCCCGCGAACGCGCGGGCGACCGTGCGTCGGTCACGCGGTCCAGCCCCACCGCGCTGCTGGAGATCAGCGGCCTCGGGGTCTCCAAGGCGGGCACACTCGCCGCGTGCTGCGCGGAGCGCGGGATCACCCCGGACGAGGTGGTCGCCTTCGGTGACATGCCCAACGACGTGGAGATGCTGAGCTGGGCGGGTGCCTCGTTCGCCATGGGCAACGCCCATCCGGCCGCTGTCGCCGCCGCATCCGGTGTGACGCTGACCAACGACGAGGACGGTGTCGCCGTCGTCATCGAGCGGATCCTGGCCTCCCGCTGATCAGAGCGGGACCTGCCAGGTCACCGTCGTACCGTTGGTGTCGTCCCCGCCCCCCGGCCCGAACCAGCTCGCGCCTCCCAGGGACTCTGCGCGCCGGGCCAGGTTGCGCAGGCCGCTGCGCCGACCACCGTCCGGAATCCCCACCCCGTCGTCCGTGACCGTCAGCCGTACCGCGTCCCGGCCGTCGGGCAGCACCGCGGTCGCGTCCACTTTCACGTCGACGTGCGAGGCCCGCGCGTGCCGGAACGTGTTGGACAGCGCCTCACGCAGCGCCGCGATGAGGTTCTTACCCGCGAGCTCCCCCACCAGCGAGTCGACAGCGCCCACAAAACGGTGCGAGGGCATGAACCCCAGAGGCACCGCCGCCATGTTGATCTCCCGCAGCACCCGGGTCCGCAGCCCCGACGGCGCCTCGGCCGGTTCCTGCTGCAACGCGAAGATGGCCGTGCGGATCTCCTGGATGGTCACGTCCAGCTCGTCCACGGCCCGTCCGATGCCGGCCTGCACCGCGGGCACCGTGGAGCGCCGCTGCGCACCCTCCAGCATGATTCCGGTGGCGAAAAGCCGTTGGATGACCAGGTCATGGAGGTCCCGGGCGATCCGGTCCCGGTCCTCGTAGACGGCGAGGCTCTCCCGGTCCCGCTGCGCCTCGGCCAGCTTCAGCGCCAGTGCGGCCTGTCCGGCGAAATGCTTGGCCAGCAACCGCTCCGCCCGGGTGAACGGCCGGCCGCCCCGGCCTCGTGGGATGGAAAGCGCTCCGAGCACCCGGCCACCGCTGCGCAGGGGAAGCAGCATGTGCGGACCGAATTGATCGGCCAGCCCGGTGATCAGACGGGTGTCGGTCGCCGAATCGTCCAGGAAGACCTCCTCACCCCTCAGAAGGGCGGCGGCCACCGGGCTCTGCGGCGGAATGATCACTCCCAGAGAAGCGGAAGGCTCGTCCCCGGAGACGGCGACGATCTCCAGGCCTCCCTCCTCGGCCGGGAGCAGCACGATGCCGGCCGCGGCGTCGGCGAGGCGCCGCGCCTGTTCGGCGACGACCGCGAGCGCCTCGTCGGCGTCCCCGGCGGAGAGCAGTGCCGTGGTGACGGCCACCGAGCCGTCGATCCACTGTTCACGCTGTCGGGCCGCGTCGTACGTCCGTGCATGGCCGATCGCGATCCCGGCCTCCGTGGCCAGCACACGCAGCATGTGCAGCTCGTCGTCACCGAAGGCGCCCCCGTCACGCTTCTCCATCACGTAGAGGTTGCCGAAGATCGTGCCCTGGACCCGGATCGGGACCCCGAGGAAGGTGCGCATCTCCGGGTGGCCGGCCGGGAACCCGCAGAAGCGTGGGTCGTCCGCCAGATCCTCCAGGCTGATGGGCACGCCTTCCTGGATCAGCGCTCCCAGCAGACCGGTGTGCCCGTCAGGCGGGCGGCCGATCTCCCGGGCGGTCTCCTCGGACACCCCGTGGGTGATGAAGTCGCTCAGCGCTTCACCGGGCTTCTCCACGACGCCGATGGCCGCGTAACGGGCGTGGGCGAGTTCGGCCGCGGTCTCGCAGATGCGCTCCAGGGTCGCGTGCAGTTCGAGGCCCGTGCCGACGGACCTCGTCGCTTCCAGCAGCTGCGGAACACGTGCGGTCAGCTCCTCGGAGAGCCCTCGCAGACTTCCGGTGCTCCGCTTCGCCACTGCGGGCGCGTCCTTCGAATCCGGCTCGGGCATGATCCGAGCCTAGTAAGCACCGAATGGTCCGGAAAGTCGGAGAGCTGGGGTGGGAGTGCCGCCCTCAGCCGCCTGCCGGTACGGGCACCGCCCTCACCCGCTCCGACGCGGCGCCCACCGGGGCCTGTTCGCGTTCGAGCATCCGGCGCAGCGGACCGTCCTGCGCGGCCAGGGCGGTGTACGGGCCCTGCTGCACCACCCGGCCCCCGTCCAGCACCAGGACCTCGTCCACCGCCGCGAGTCCCGCCAGCCGGTGGGTGATCAGTACGGTCGTGCGCCCCTGGGTAGCGGCCAGCAGATCAACGGTCAGCGCGTCCGCCGTCGCCAGGTCGAGGTGCTCCGCGGGCTCATCGAGCACGAGTACGGGGAAGTCGGCCAGAAGCGCACGGGCCAGCGCCAGTCGCTGCCGCTGACCACCCGACAGCCGTGCCCCGTGTTCACCCACCAGTGTGTCGAGGCCGTCGGGCAGCGAGCGGACCCAGTCCAGCAGCCGGGCCGCGGCGAGGGCGTCAGCCAACTCACCGTCGGTCGCGCCGGTACGGGCGAGCCGCAGGTTCTCGCGGATGGAGCTGTCGAAGACATGAGCGTCCTGGGCACACAGCCCGACGAAGGTCCGGACCGTGTCCCCGTCCAGCGCGGACGCCTCGACACCGCCGAGCCGGTACGTGCCCTCCCTGGCGTCCTGGAAACGGAGCAGGACCTGGGCGAGCGTGGTCTTCCCCGAACCGGACGGGCCCACGACGGCGACCCGCTTCCCGCGGTGCAGCCTCAGATCGACGGAGTGCAGGGCATCGTGGTCCGCGCCCTCGTAGCGGGCCGACAGCCCTCGTACGTCGAGCGGGAAGGGCGACTCCGGCGCCTCGGCCGGCTCGGTGGGCTCCCCGACCGGTACGGCGGCGTCCAGCACCTCGAAGACCCGCTCCGCGCTCCGCTTGATCCGCCGGCGGTACTGCACCGCGAGCGGCAGCCCCGTCACCGCTTCGAACGCGGCGAGCGGGGTGAGTACGACGACGGCGAGCGCGACCCCCTCCAGCCGTCCGTCGTACACGGCGGGCAGCGCCACGAGCGCGGCCCCCACGACGGTGAGCCCGCAGATCAGTGCGGAGAGTCCGCCGCCCAACGCGGTCGCGGCCGCCGTGCGGGAGGCGATCCGGGTGAGGGCGCCGTCCGCCTCGCGCACCTTCCCCTTACGGGCGGGAAGCGCACCCGCGACAGTCAGCTCGGCCGTCCCCCCGAGCAGATCGGCGACCCGGACGGCCAGCGCGGCACGGGCGGGCGCCAGTTGGAACTCGGCGCGCCGCGCGAAGGCGCCGCTCAGCAATGGAACGCCCACGCCCGCGAGGAGCAGCCCGGCCGCCAGGACGGCACCCGCCTCCGGCAGCATCCAGCCGGTGAAGGCAACGGATCCCACGCCGACCACGAGTGCGGTCCCCACGGGCAGCAGCCAGCGCAGCCAGTAGTCCTGCAACGCGTCCACGTCGGAGACCAGCCTGGACAGCAGGTCGCCTCGCCGCGCGGCGCGCAGACCGGCGGGCGCGATGCGCTCCAGCCCTCGGTACACGGCCACTCTGAGCTCGGCGAGCATGCACAGCACGGCATCGTGGGACACCAGCCGCTCCGCGTAACGGAAGACGGCCCTCCCGAGACCGAAGGCCCGGGTCGCGGTGACCGCGACCATCAGATACAGCACCGGGGGCTGCTCGGAGGCGCGTGAGATCAGCCAGCCGGAGACAGCCATGAGGCCGACCGAGGACGCCACCGCGAGGCTGCCCAGCAACAGGGCCAGGCCCAGCTTCCCGTGCTGCGCACCGGCGGCCTCCCGCACCCGTGCGAGCACACGGCCGCCGGCCCTGGGGGCGGTGTCCCTGAGCAGTTCGGTGCTCTCCGCGAGCAGTGCGGGCTCCCCCGCGCCCGGGCGCCGGACATCGTCCCGGTGGCCTGGGTCGTCAGAACCGGGCACCCTCCCGCCTTCGGACTCCGTGCGATCGGCCGCAGGCCCGCCCGTACCCGGTTCCAGCACCACGACCCGGTCCGCGACCGCGAGCAGCGCCGGCCGGTGCACGACCAGGAGCACAGTGCGCCCCTCGGCCAGCCGCCGCACCGCGTCGACGATGCCCGCCTCCGTCTCGCCGTCCAGGCTCGCCGTCGGCTCGTCGAGCAGCAGCACGGGCCGGTCCGCGAGAAAGGCCCGCGCCAGTGCGAGGCGCTGTCGCTGCCCTGCGGAGAGTCCGGCACCGTCCTCGCCCAGCGACGTCCCGATGCCGTCCGGCAGCGCGTCCACGAAGTCGTACGCCCCTGCCTCCCGCAGCGCGGCCATGACCGCCGTGTCGTCCGCATCGGGGCGTGCCAGCCGTACGTTCTCCGCGATCGTCCCGGCGAAGAGATGGGGCCGCTGGGGCACCCAGGCGATCTGCTCGCGCCAGCGTTCGGGGGAGAGGGCCGACAGATCGGTACCGCCGACCCGCACCCTTCCCTCGTCCGGTGGGGTGAACCCGAGCACCACACCGAGAAGCGTGGATTTTCCGACGCCGCTGGGGCCGACGAGGGCGACGGTCTCCCCCGGCTCGACCACGAGGGAGGCGGCAGCCGGAGCCGGCTCGCTCCGGCCCTGGTGCCGGACCGTCACCCCTTCCAGCTCCAGCCGCAGCAACTGCGGTACGTCCTGGGAGCGGACGGCCGCGGGCTCGGTCTCCAGCACCGCGAAGATCTCCTCGGCTGCCGAGAGCCCTTCCGCGGCCGCGTGGTACTGCGCGCCTACCTGCCGGATGGGCAGGTAGGCCTCCGGCGCCAGGATGAGCACCACCAGCCCCGTGTAGAGGTCGAGCTCCCCGTGGACGAGCCGCATCCCGATGGTGACGGCGACCAGAGCCACGGAGAGAGTCGCCAGCAACTCCAGGGCGAAGGAGGAGAGAAAGGCGAGCCGCAGGGTCTTCAGCGTGGCCTGGCGGTACTGCGAGGTGATGCTGCGGATCGATTCGGCCTGCGCCTTGGCCCGTCCGAAGACCTTCAGCGTCGGGAGTCCGGCGACCACGTCGAGGAAATGCCCGGAGAGCCGTGACAGCAGCTGCCACTGACGGTCCATCCGGGACTGGGTGGCCCATCCGATCAGAATCATGAAGAGCGGGATCAGCGGCAGCGTCACCACGATGATGGCCGCCGAGACCCAGTCCTCGGTGACGATCCGGGCCAGGACGGCCACCGGAACGACGACCGCCAGGCCGAGCTGAGGGACGTAACGCGAGAAGTAGTCGTCGAGGGCGTCGACGCCCCGGGTCGCCAGAGCGATCAACGCCCCGGTGCGCTGGCCGCTCAGCCAGTCCGGCCCCAGGCCGGAGGCACGTTCCATGAGCCGTCCGCGCAGCTCGGACTTGACCGCGGCGCTCGCCCGATACGCGGCCAGTTCGGTCAGCCAGGCCACGGAGGCCCGCCCCAGCGCGACAGCGGCGAGCAGGAGCAGCGGTGTACGGAGTCCGGCAACGGTCAGCCCGCCCTCGAACCCGCCCACCACCACTTCGGCCACGAGCATGGCCTGGGCGATGACCAGGGCGGCTCCGACGAGGCCCAGCGCCACCACGGCCGCCAGGAAGAACCGGGTGGCCCGGGCGTAACGGAGTAGACGCGGGTCGATCGGTTTCACGTGAAACAGCTCCTCAGTGAGCTCATGTCATTCGGTCGCTCAGCCGCTCGGACTCAGCGCGCGTTCAGCTCGGCTCAGTGCGCGTCGGCGATGTGGTGGGTGCCGATGCGCTTGCGGAACACCCAGTACGTCCAGCCCTGGTAGAGCAGCACCACCGGAGTGGCGATGCCGGCACACCAGGTCATGATCTTGAGGGTGTACGGACTGGAGGAGGCGTTGGAGACCGTCAGATTCCACGCGTCGTTCAGCGAGGACGGCATGACGTTCGGGAAGAGCGTCAGGAAGAGCATCGCCACCGCGGCCGCGATGGTCACACCGGAGAACGCGAAGGACCAGCCCTCGCGTCCCGCCGCGATGGCGCCGATGGCCAGCACCAGCGACACCACGGCGATGATCAGCGCCGTCAGGCTCCAGCCGTTGCCGTTGTCCGCCTGGGTCCAGGCGAGGAAGGCGAGTGCGAGCACCGCCGTGGCCGGACCCAGCTTGAGCGCCAGCCCGCGTGCACGCTTCCTGATGTCCCCGACGGTCTTGAGCGCGGCGAACACCGAGCCGTGAAAAGTGAAGAGGAACAGTGTGACCAGCCCGCCCAGGACCGCGTACGGGTTGAGCAGGTCCGCGAGGTTGCCGACGTACTCCATGTCGGCATCGATCTTCACCCCGCGGACGATGTTCCCGAAGGCCACCCCCCAGAGCACGGCCGGGATCAGTGAGGTCCAGAAGATCGCGTGTTCCCAGTTCGTCTGCCAGCGCTCCTCGGGCCGCTTCGCCCGGTACTCGAACGCCACCCCGCGCACGATCAGGCACAGGAGGATGACCAGCAGAGGCAGGTAGAAGCCGGAGAACAGGGTGGCGTACCACTCCGGGAACGCCGCGAAGGTCGCGCCGCCCGCGCTGAGCAGCCACACCTCGTTCCCGTCCCAGACCGGCCCGATCGTGTTGATCAGGACCCGGCGCTCCTTGCGGTCACGCGCCAGCAGTTTGGTGAGGACCCCGATACCGAAGTCGAAACCCTCCAGGAAGAAGTAGCCGGTCCACAGAACGGCGATGAGCACGAACCAGACGTCGTGGAGTTCCATCTCTCAGCTCCGCTTGATCTCAGTAGGAGAAGGCCATCGGCCGGTCGGCGTCCTGGTCGTGACCGCCGATCCGGGTGGGCGGGTTGAGGTCGGACTCGGTGAGTTCGGGCGGTCCGGCCTTGACGTACTTCAGGAGGAGCCTGACCTCGATGACGGCCAGCACCGCGTAGAGCGCCGTGAAGCCGATCATGGAGGTGAGGACCTCGCTCTGCGAGACCCCGGGAGAGACGGCGTCACGGGTCTGGAACACCCCGTAGACCACCCAGGGCTGCCGTCCCATCTCGGTGAAGATCCAGCCCCAGGAGTTGGCGATCAGAGGGAAGAGCATGGTCCAGAGAGCTGTGAGCCAGTAGAGCCTGGCGAGCTTCGGGCTCAGCGCCTTGTTCCTGAACAGGACGAGATTGGGCACCTCGTCCTCCCCGGTGCGCAGCGCCGCCGGCAGCAGGAACTTCCGCCGTGTGAGCCACAGTCCCAGCAGGCCGAGCCCGAAGGACGCCATCCCGAAGCCGATCATCCAGCGGAAGCTCCAGAAGGCGACCGGGATGTTGGGCCGGTAGTCACCGGGCCCGTAGGTCTCCTGCAACTGCTTGTTGATGTCGTTGATGCCCGGGACGTACGAGGTGAACGTGTTGTCCGCGAGGAAGGAGAGCACTCCGGGTATGGAGACCTCCACGTCGTTGTGCCCCTCGGCCACGTCACCGACCGCGAAGAGCGAGAAGGGAGCTCCGTCCTCCCCTTCCCAGAGGGCCTCCGCGGCAGCCATCTTCATCGGCTGCTGCTTGAACATCACCTTGCCGAGCGTGTCCCCGCTGACCGCGGTGAGCATGCCCGCGGCCACCACCGTGACCAGCCCGACCCGCAGCGAGGTGCGCATCACACGGATGTGCTTCCTGCGGGCCAGGTGGAAGGCGGAGATGCCGACCATGAAGGCGCCACCGACGAGGAAGGCCGCCGTGATGGTGTGGAAGAACTGGGTGAGCGCGGTGTCCTGGGTGAGCACCTTCCAGAAGTCGGTGAGCTCGGCACGGCCGCGTTCCTCGTTGATCCGGTAACCGACCGGGTGCTGCATCCAGGAGTTGGCGGCCAGGATGAAGAACGTCGAGAGGATGGTGCCGATGGACACCATCCAGATGCAGGCGAGGTGGATCTTCTGTGGCAGCTTGTCCCAGCCGAAGATCCACAGTCCGATGAAGGTGGACTCGAAGAAGAACGCGATCAGAGCCTCGAAGGCGAGCGGGGCACCGAAGACGTCACCGACGAACCGCGAGTAGTCGGACCAGTTCATGCCGAACTGGAACTCCTGGACGATGCCCGTGACCACACCCATGGCGATGTTGATCAGGAAGAGCTTGCCCCAGAACTTCGTCGCCCTGAGGTACTTCTCGTTCTCCGTACGCACCCAGGCGGTCTGCAGGCCCGCGGTGAGCGCGGCGAGAGAGATCGTCAGAGGGACGAACAGGAAGTGGTAGACGGTGGTGATGCCGAACTGCCATCGCGCCAGGGTCTCTGGTGCCAGAGCCAGGTCCACGACTCTTCTCCTTACGTCGCCGTGATCACAGCCGCAGATTTGCCCGGTCAATCCACCCGAAGGCGGGAGGAAACGGGGCGCGCTTGTGAACGCGTTCACATTCACAAGCATTATGGCGCACATGTCTTCGAAGCCATCGAGTGGGGGTACGTTTCCGGCCGGACCGGTTGATCGCCGGGCCGGGAAGGCCCGACCAGCCGGAACCGGACAGTCTCCGCGGTATACGAGGGGGCAGGAAAAGCGCCGGCCCCGCACCTCGGCGACCGAGGTGCGGGGCCGGCGGAGGGCCGTCGCGGGACGTCCGCGCCGCTACAGCCGACGGCCGCTACAACCCCTGACGGAAGGACTCCGCCACCTTCAGGAACACGTCATTGGCCTCGGCCTCACCGATCGTGACCCGGACGCCCTCACCGGCGAAGGGCCGCACGACCACACCCGCCTGCTCGCAGGCCGCGGCGAATTCCAGCGTCCGGTCCCCGAGCCTCAGCCACACGAAGTTCGCCTGGGACTCCGGAACGGTCCAGCCCTGCCGCACGAGCCCTTCGTACACCCGGGCACGCTCACCGACCAGCGAACCGACCCGCCCCAGCAGCTCGTCCTCGGCGCGCAGCGAGGCGACCGCCGCGTCCTGGGCGACCTGACTGACGCCGAAGGGGACAGCCGTCTTGCGCAGCGCCGCCGCCACGGGCTCGTGCGCGACGGCGAAGCCGACCCGCAGCCCCGCGAGGCCGTACGCCTTGGAGAAGGTCCGGAGCACCGCGACGTTGGGCCGGTCCCGGTAGATCTCGATCCCGTCCGGTACGTCGGCGTCACGGATGAACTCCCTGTACGCCTCGTCGAGCACGACGAGGACATCGTCCGGAACGCGGTCCAGGAACCTCTCGAGCTCCGCCCGGCGCACCACGGTCCCGGTCGGGTTGTTCGGATTGCAGACGAAGATCATCCGAGTCCGGTCGGTGACCGCGCCGGCCATGGCGTCGAGATCGTGCACCTCTCCGCCGGTCAGAGGAACCTTGATCGATGTCGCGCCGCTGATCTGCGTGATGATCGGGTACGCCTCGAACGAGCGCCAGGCGTAGATGACCTCGTCCCCCGGGCCGGAGGTGGCCTGCAGCAGCTGCTGGGCGACGCCGACCGATCCCGTACCGGTGGCCAGATGGGAGACGGGCACACCGAACCGGTCGGCCAGTTCGTTCATCAGGCCGGTGCAGGCCATGTCCGGATACCGGTTGAAGGCTGCGGCCGCGGAGAGCACCGACTCCATGACGCCGGGCAACGGGGGGTACGGGTTCTCGTTGGAGGAGAGCTTGAAGGCAACAGGCCCCTCCGCGGATGCCGGCTTGCCCGGCACATACGCAGGGACGCCGTCCAGTTCGGCGCGCAGCTTGGGGCTCGTCTCGCTCACCGCAGGTCCTCCTCGACCATCCGTACACATCAATACTGCTCACCTTATGAGGATTGGGCACCTGTGCGAATGGCCAGGCTCTGAAATCTCCTGCCCGGCGGGGACCGCCCACCTTGCGCGGCTCCGGGTGGATTCGGGAGGGGAGCGCCGCACTTTCCGCCGCGCGCCGGTCGCTCGCTCCGTGGCGCGCATCCCTCGAACAGGTGAGTTGAGACCTCTTCGAGACATGAGCCATTCAGCAGGTTCATGCGCGCCGATGTATGACACATTAATGCCATCACCCTCAACGCCCTTGCTTTGTAAGGTATTTGCACGTTTTTGATCATGCAGAAACGTGCCTGTCAACGTAGGCATATGCGACCAGCCTCACCCGGCGTCGGACCCCTACTATCGGCTCGCCATGACAGCAGCAGGGAAGCACCAGGTGAGCCGGACAGAGACACCCCGGCGCAACGGCCGGCAAGGACGGGCGGGGATCCGGGATGTAGCCGCCGCGGCGGGCGTCTCCATCACGACCGTGTCCGACGCACTCAACGGCAAGGGCAGGCTCCCGGACGCCACCCGCCACCATGTCCGCGAGGTCGCCGAACGGCTGGGCTACCGCCCGTCCGCGGCGGCCCGAACCCTCCGCACCGGCAAGTCGGGGCTCATCGGCCTGACCGTGACCACGTACGGGGATGAACCTTTCACCTTCACCGAATTCGCGTACTTCGCGGAGATGGCGAGAGCCGCCACATCGGCCGCCCTCGCACGCGGCTACGCCCTCGTGATCCTCCCCGCCACATCACGCCACGACGTCTGGTCCAACGTCGCACTCGACGGGACCGTCGTCATCGACCCCTCCGACCAGGACCCGGTGGTCACCGAGCTCGTGCGCCAAGGGCTCCCCGTCGTCTCCGACGGGCGTCCGGCGGGCCCCCTCCCGGTCACCGCCTGGGTCGACAACGACCACCGGGCGGCCGTCCTCGACCTCCTGGACCACCTCGCGGCCGCGGGAGCCCGCCGTATCGGGCTGCTGACCGGCACCACCACGGACACCTACACGCGTCTCTCCACCACCGCCTACCTCCACTGGTGCGAGCGGGTCGGCCAGGATCCGGTCTACGAGTCCTATCCGGCCCACGACCCCTGCGCGGGCGCCGTCGCCGCGGACCGCCTCCTCGCCCGCCCCGACCGCCCCGACGCCGTCTACGGGCTCTTCGACCCCAACGGCACGGATCTGCTCGCCGCGGCGCGGCGCTACGGCCTACGGGTCCCTGAGGACCTCCTGCTGGTCTGCTGCAGCGAGTCCACCGTGTACGCGTCGACCGAACCCCCCATCACCACGCTCTCGTTGAAGCCCCGCAGAATCGGCACAGCGGTCATCCAGCTCCTCATCGACGCCATCGAAGGGGTGGAACACGACGGTCCGGTGGAGCAGGTGATACCGACGGAGCTCATCGTCCGGACGTCCTCCCAGCGCCGTCCACCACGCACCACGGTCAGCGCTCCGCGATCACCGGCCGGGGACTGATCGGATTAATCGGGACCAAACGACCGATGAACCAGGTGTGCGCACGGATTCACCACCCCTGGTGCGTCACACAGCACGATCCGCATTCCTATGATGGGCGCACGACACCGCGGACCACCTCTACCAGGCAGGGCCCGTCAGGTGTACGGAGGCGCGACGGTGGTGGAGGGGTCGATGACTCAGGGGGCCGGTCAGGAACCCGTGGTGCGGACAGCGACGTTGCGTGACTTCCGCGTACCGCCGTATGCGCAGGTGGCAATGGGCCCGCCCCTGCCGCACCCCGGCAACGTCGCGATGGGCGACGAGCCGCCGGAGGGGTACACCCCCACCGAGCGCGATCTGCCCGTGATCAACCGCGGTGACACCGTCCAGGTGCAGACCGTCCCGGAAGCCCGGCCCGTCGGCGAATCCGGCCGCGGACCGCTCTACGTCGTCGGCGACGTCCACGGCTACCTGGACGAACTCCTGGCAGCGCTGCGCGAGCAGGGCCTGATCGACGCCGAGGGCCGCTGGTCCGCCGGCAACGCCAGGCTCTGGTTCCTCGGCGACTTCACCGACCGGGGTCCCGACGGCATCGGCGTCATCGATCTCGTCATGCGCCTCTCCGCGGAGGCCGCCGCTGCCGGCGGCTACTGCAAGGCGCTCATGGGGAACCACGAACTGCTGCTGCTCGGCGCCAAGAGGTTCGGCGACACCCCGGTGAACTCCGGCGCCGGAACCGCGACCTTCCAGGCCGCCTGGCTGCTCAACGGCGGCCAGAAGACGGACATGGAGCGACTGCAGGACGTCCATCTCCAGTGGATGGCCCGGCTCGACGCGGTCGTCGAGGAGGACGAACACCTCCTGATGCACTCCGACACGACGGCCTACCTCGACTACGGGTCCACCATCGAGGACGTCAACGACACGGTGCACGCCATTCTCACGCGGAACGACGCCGACGAGTGCTGGGACCTCTTCCGCAAGCTCACCAAGCGGTTCGCCTTCCGGGACGAGGGCGGCGCCGAGGCCGTCCGTGAGCTGATGTCGACGTACGGCGGACGGCGCGTCGTCCACGGTCACAGCCCCATTCCATATCTGCTCGGTGAGGTCGCATCGGAGGAGGGCGAGGACGTGGCCCGCCCCGTGGTGGACGGTCCGCACGTCTACGCGGACGGGCTGGCCATCGCCATGGACGGCGGAGTGACCATGGCCGGAAAGCTGTTGGTCGTCCAACTCCCGCTGCATGACTGACGGTCATCGGGGAAGACGCTTCAGGACCCGACGCGGTCAACGGCTGGGCCTATTTCCGGAAACACCCTGTCACCCCATGCCGTAGTCGCTCTACCATCGGCGTATCAGTAGCAGGCTCTCCTCCGTTTCCGCCCGGTCGCCCGGCCCCTTACGGTCGATCAGGCCCTACGGAGCATCGGGGGATGCACATGAAAAGCGCTCCGCACCTGCTGGCCGAGGACCGCCCCGAGTACGAGCGGATCCTGGCCGACGCACTGCGCCATGCTCACGAACGTCCGGATCTGGACGGTATCGGCGACCGTCTCAACCCGGAACAGCTCCGGACGATGGCACTCGACGCCACGCCTCTGATCACAGCGGCGGCGGCCACCGAGTACGACCACTACGTACAGGTCCGCGGTGAACTGCGCGGACCGGACGACACGGATGCCGAGGCATCCGTCCTCGGACCCGCCACCGGCGAAGCCGACCCCACGGGGGCCGGCACGCTCGCGGTGATCTCCGTGCTGGCCCCCGTCCTCGCCGGTACGGCAGCCCTGATATTCCTGCTGATCGGCTACCCCCTGACGGCGCTCGACCCCGCCCCGGCCTTCGCCGGCACCATGGTCACCGCCGGGTGGTTCTTCGCTGCCGTCACCGCCGCGGCCATCCTCGTGGCGGCAGTGGGGCTCCTCGTCACCGCCCTGCGGAACGGTGCCGGCGCACTGCCCGCCCTGGACGAGGAGGAGGAGTTCCCGGAGGACATCGCGCGCGCCAGGGAGGCCTGGCGCCACGCCCTGCTGGAACGCGGCATCCTGCCCTTCCTCCGGGACGCGCTGGACGACCCGACCGCTGGCCCCGCCTCGCGCACGCCGCACCGTTCGGCCAACCGTATCCCGAAGATCGGCTACAGCCGACCGAACTTCTCCGGGCCGGAGGACGGCTCCTCGGCAGGCCCGCGCCCCACCTTCACCAGCCCCGACTTCACCAGCCCGGACTTCGGCGGCCCCGAGCACCGGCCGGAGTGATCCGGCCGGTCACGGCGGCGTGGCGCCGGAGACAGCGGCCCCGGCGTCAGTCCACCACGGGCAGATAGACCCTGTTACCCGCCGCGGCGAACTCCTTGGACTTCTCGGCCATCCCCGCCTCGATCTCCGCCTGTCCGTCCCCGTGCTCCCGACGGATGTCGTGGGAGATCTTCATCGAGCAGAACTTGGGGCCGCACATCGAGCAGAAGTGCGCCGTCTTCGCCGGTTCGGCCGGCAACGTCTCGTCGTGGAACTCCCGCGCGGTGTCGGGGTCGAGCGCCAGATTGAACTGGTCCTCCCAGCGGAACTCGAACCGGGCGTCCGAAAGGGCGTCGTCCCACTCCTGCGCCCCGGGGTGCCCCTTGGCGAGGTCCGCGGCGTGGGCCGCGATCTTGTACGTGATGACACCGGTCTTCACATCGTCACGGTTCGGCAGCCCCAGGTGCTCCTTGGGCGTGACGTAGCAGAGCATCGCGGTCCCCCACCAGGCGATCATCGCCGCGCCGATGCCCGAGGTGATGTGGTCGTACGCGGGAGCCACGTCCGTGGTCAGGGGACCCAGCGTGTAGAACGGAGCCTCCTCGCAGATTTCCTGCTGGAGGTCGATGTTCTCCTTGATCTTGTGCATCGGTACGTGCCCCGGGCCCTCGATCATCGTCTGGACGCCGAACCGCTTGGCGACGGTGTTGAGCTCGCCGAGCGTACGGAGCTCGGCGAACTGCGCCTCGTCGTTGGCGTCGGCGATGCAGCCGGGCCGCAGCCCGTCGCCGAGCGAGTACGTCACGTCGTAGGACGCGAGGATCTCGCAGAGCTCCTCGAAGTGCTCGTACAGGAACGACTCCTTGTGGTGGGCCAGACACCAGGCCGCCATGATGGACCCGCCGCGCGAGACGATCCCGGTCTTACGACGGGCCGTCAGCGGGACGTACGGCAGCCTGACACCGGCGTGCACGGTCATGTAATCGACGCCCTGCTCCGCCTGCTCGACGACCGTGTCCTTGTAGATCTCCCAGGTCAGCTCCTCGGCCCGGCCGTCGACCTTCTCAAGTGCCTGGTAGAGGGGAACGGTGCCGATCGGCACGGGGGAGTTGCGCAGGACCCACTCGCGGGTGGTGTGGATGTTGCGGCCCGTGGAGAGGTCCATGACGGTGTCGGCGCCCCATTGGGTGGCCCACGTCATCTTGTCCACCTCCTCCTCGATGGAGGAGGTGACCGCCGAGTTGCCGATGTTGGCGTTCACCTTCACCAGGAAACGCTTGCCGATGATCATCGGCTCGATCTCCGGGTGGTTGACGTTCGCGGGGAGAACGGCGCGGCCTGCCGCGATCTCCTCGCGCACGACCTCGGGTTCGACGTTCTCCCGGAGCGCGACGTACTCCATCTCCGGGGTGATCTCCCCCCGGCGGGCGTAGGCGAGCTGTGTGACGGGTCGACCGTCACGACTGCGGCGGGGCTGGCGCGGGCGCCCCGGGAAGACCGCGTCGAGGTTGCGCAGACCTCCGCGCGGCGAGGTGTGCTTGAGGCCGTCGTCCTCGGGGCGAGCGGGACGGCCCGCGTACTCCTCTGTGTCCCCGCGGGCGGTGATCCAGTTCTCCCGGACCGGGGCGAGTCCCCGGCGTACGTCGGTGTCGGTGGTGGGATCGGTGTACGGCCCGGAGGTGTCGTACAGCGTCACGTCCTTGCCGTTGGTGAGGTGCACCTGACGGACCGGCACCCGGAGGTCCGGGCGTGAGCCCTGGACGTACCCCTTGTGCCAGCCGATGGACTTCCCGGCCTCGGCGTTCCTGGATGCCCCGGCGCCGCTCTCGGTGTTCGCCGTGGGCCCTGCGTTCTGCTTCGAGGCAGGCGTGCGTGCGTCCGCTGTGGTCATGAGACCTACTCCCTACGCCGGCATTACCCGGTAACAGGTTCGGCGGTCGGCGCAGCGTGTCCCGTATGGATATACGGAGGTCAGCGCCCTCTCAGCCCGGTGCTCCGAGCTCCCGCGTGTACAGATGTGTTCCCACGCTAGCCTCCCTTCGGGCGTGCTGGCCAGAGTGCCCGCCCTGTTCTTGGGATGATCGACGGGTGACGTCTCCCGGAAGCGCCCCCGAAACCCCCGGCCCCGAAACCAACGGCCACGCATCAGGCAGCACGCAGAGTCATGCGCACGGCCACTCCCACAGCCACGGGCCCGCGGCTCCTGTGTCCAAGCATCTGCGGAAGGTCATCGCGGCCGTGCTGATCCCGTTCGCGACCGCGGTGCTGGTCGGACTCGCGGCGTTCTGGCCGGGCGGCGCCCCGGCCCATGAGCGCACGGGTGTCGGATTCGACCGGCAGACCCAGGACGGGCAGGTGACGAAGGTCGTGTCGGTCGACTGCGCGGACGTCAACGCCTCTCAGGTGCCGGCGACCGGCGACACCTCCACGGCCTCGGGGCGGGAAGCCGTCAACGAGCAGACGGGGGAGTGCAAGAAGGCCACGGTCGAGGTGACGACCGGGGCGGACAAGGGGCGCACCTTCGTCGAGGTGGTCCAGCCCGATGCCCCCCGGCAGCTGAGGGAGGGCCAAGGCGTGGTCGTGGCGTACGCCCCGGACGCGCCTCGGGACCTTCAGTACTCGGTGACCGATGTGGACCGCTCGTTCCCGATGGCGCTCCTGGCCGGCATCTTCGCCCTCGCGGTCGTCGTCGTGGGCAGACTGCGCGGGCTGATGGCACTGATCGCGCTCGCCGTCTCCTTCGGCGTACTGACCCTGTTCATCCTGCCGGCGATCCTGCAGGGTTCGAATCCGCTGGTCGTCGCGGTGATCGGGGCAAGCGCCATCATGCTGATCGCCCTCTACACCTGCCACGGTCTGACGGCCCGTACCTCCGTCGCCGTCATCGGCACGCTCATCTCGCTGTTGCTGATCGGGCTGCTGGGCTCACTCTTCATCGGCTGGGCCAGCCTGTCCGGGAACACGGACGACAACACCGGGCTCATCCACGGCCTGTACCCGGACATCGACATGAGCGGGCTACTGCTGGCCGGTGTGATCATCGGCTCGCTCGGTGTGCTCGACGACGTGACCGTCACCCAGACCTCGGCGGTCTGGGAGCTGCACCAGGCCGACCCGACGATGGGGGTACGGCGTCTCTACCGGGCGGGCATCCGTATCGGGCGCGACCACATCGCCTCGGTCGTCAACACGCTCGTCCTCGCCTACGCGGGCGCGGCTCTTCCCCTGCTGCTTCTCTTCTCGATCGCCCAGAGCGGCGTAGGCACCGTGGCCAACAGCGAACTGGTCGCGGAGGAGATCGTCCGGACACTCGTAGGGTCGATCGGGCTGGTCGCCTCGGTCCCGGTGACGACCGTACTCGCGGCCCTCGTGGTCTCCGCGGACCGCACGGGGCTCGGCACGGAAGCCGGAGCTCCCGCACCCGCACGGGCCGGGAGGGGCCGACGCCGCAAGGCGTGAGCCGGGGCACCGGACGCGTGGAACCGGGCCGCCGGTGTTCGGTGTTCAGCCGGACCTTCCTGCTCAGCCGGCGTTCTGCTCCTTGGCGAGAATGCGGCCCAGTGCCTCTTCGAGATTGCCGTCGAAGTCACCCAGCGTGTGCTCCTGTCCCAAAGGCACCAGCTTGTCCGTCCGGTCGAGAAATGCCACAAGGGGTGCCGTACCGGCCCTGAAGAGCGCTCGGTCCGCTCCGACCTGAAGGCGGATGTGTACATCCGACAGCCCTTCGGGCTCGGTCGGGCCGATGTGCACATCGCCGTCGCCGCTGGGACTGTTGAGACCGTCGAGCAGCAGCTCACGGCCGAATGCCCAGGTGACGGGGGCGTCACCTGGCAGGTGGAAGGTCATCCGGATCGCGTACGGATCGCTGACCTCGTACCGGAGCTCCACCGGAATACGGAAGGAGAGTTCCTCGGATACGAGGAAGCTCATCATGACCTCTGCTTGAACCGACTCGCGCATCGTTCAACCCCGCAGTAGATGAAACTGGCCAGGAATGATCCCCCATGGCCCTATTGACGCCATCGTGGTGCACGCGATAGCAGATCACAAGGAGTGATTTTTCAGATACTGATAGAGAACACGAACGAGCGCAAGAGGGTGGTCACTTCACAGCGTAGTTGTTCGACCGCAGCGAGCAACCGTTCCTCTTGGTGCAGGGGGAGGGAAACAGCCATGGCCGCCACGGCGGAACCGACAGTGATCGGAATGGCCGCGCAGACGGTTCCCATGGCGTACTCCTGCCGTTCGACGACAGGTTCCGTACGTTTCATCGAGCCGAGCCGCTTCAGGAACGCCTGACGGTCCCTCACGGAGTAACGCGTCAGCGGACGCACGGGGTGCCGGTCCAGATGATCCTCACGTGCACGCTCGTCGAGCTGCCCGAGGAGGCACTGCCCGAGGGCGTGGGCATGGCCCGTCTCACGGAACGAGGCCCACTCGCGCACGGCGGGAGCGGCGGGAGTGTCCGCCACGGCGATCATCTCGATCTCGCCGTCCTTGTACAGGGCGCAGTACACAGGGGCACCGATGACGTCCGCCCAGTGCGCGAGCGAGTCCACGATCACACCAGGACGCGGAGTCGCGGGGCCACCGCCCAGCCGCTCGGCCGCCGCCCCGAACAGGAAGACACCGTTCTCCCTGCGCAGATATCCCTCATGGGTCAGGGTTCGCAGCAGGTGATAGGCGGTGGGCAGCGGAAGGCCTGCCTCTCGGGCAAGCTGCTTTGCCGGCGCCCCGTCCCGATGGGTGCCCACAGCCTCCATAAGTCTCAGCGCCCGCTGAACCGAACCGATCAACGTCGGGACAGTGGTACTCGATGCCGTGGTCACAGGTCACCCCCAGGCATGGTGACGGGCTCTCAGCCCTCCCGCGGGGGCCGCCCCCACGGGCACGCCGCGAGCCTGGAGTCCGGAGACCGGACGGTCGCACAAACCACTGGGCAGGATGGTGACGGACCGTCATTTCCCAGCTGGCGGCAGCGGTACGCCACTGTATCCGCACGTACAGTCACGAGTGAGGTTTCGTCGTGGACTTAGCTCAGCTGGGCTAATCGCCGACTCCGCGGCCCGCCCCGGGCGCCCCTACCAGTCGCTGCGCTCGGACGAGGACATGAACTTCCGCACGACGAAGATCAGGCCGCCCACCAGGACGACGAACACCAGCACCTTGAACAGGAGCCCGATGACGAACCCGACCACGCTGGCGATCAGACCGCCGAACACGACGATCGCGATGAGAGGCACCGCGACCCACTTCACCCACCAGGGCATCCCCGCGAACATCTCCCGCACCGCCATCGCCGTTACCTCTTCTCTCTGAGTCCCTGCCCCGATGCTAGAGGCGCAGGGGTGGCCGGCGGGGGCCCGGGAGCCCTTGAAGTCCCCTGAACGATCCCCTAGGGAACATCGGGTCCGGGCCGCCGGAACACCGCTGGGCCGCTCAGCCCTCCGGCGGGGAGAACACCACCATCACCCGCAGGTCCTCGGTGACGTGGTGGAACTTGTGGGCGGCACCCGCCGGTACGTACACCACGCTCCCCCGCCCCACCTGCGTGGTCTCCGTACCGACCGTGATCGAGGCACGGCCGCTCACGACGAAGTACACCTCGTCCTGACGGTGCGGCTGCTGAGGGTCGAGCGCGCCGGCGTCCAAGGCGTACAGGCCTACGGACATGTTGCGTTCCCGGATGAACTGCAGATAGGCGCCGTCGTTCGCAGCACGTTCCGCCTCCAGCTCGTCCAGTCTGAATGCCTTCATCGTCCGTCCGCCCCTCGCGCCTGTGCAGGCCTGTCCCGCCGGTGTCCGCCACCGATCATGTCTGCCACGATCAGACACATGAAGAATTTCGTAGTCAAGACGATCGCCAACGCGGGTGCGCTGGCCGTGGCCATCTGGCTGCTCCAGGACATCACGCTGACCGGTGGCAGCACCGGGCGCAAGGTCCTCACGCTGATCGTGGTGGCGCTGCTGTTCGGCCTGGTGAACTTCGTCGTCAAGCCGGTGGTGAAGCTTCTCACCCTGCCGCTGTTCATCCTGACGCTCGGACTGATCACGCTCGTGGTCAACGCCCTGATGCTGATGCTGACCTCCTGGCTGGCCGACGTCGTCGATCTGAACTTCCATGTCGACGGTTTCTGGACCGCGGTCCTGGGCGGACTGATCATCTCGGTCGTGTCCTGGGCGCTCAACGTGGTGCTCCCCGACGACGACTGATCCACCCCTCCGATGACACAGTGCCGAGCGGACCGGTGGACACCGGGGAGAGACGAGGAAATGAACATGAGCACCACGGGCGACGGAACACGGGCTGTCCGGGCAGGCCTGCCCGAACCGGAGCAGTACGAGCCCACACTTCCCGGTCCGGTATTCGCCGCGCACTTCCACCTGTCCGGCGAGCCCGTCGGCCCCTATACCTACGGCCGGGACACGAATCCGACCTGGACCCACCTTGAGCGCGCCATCAGTGAGCTGGAGGCACCGGGGGAGCAGGTCGAGACCACGGTCTTCGCCTCCGGGATGGCCGCCATCTCGGCCGTGCTGCTGTCCCAGGCGCGGACGGGCGACGTCGTGGTCCTGCCGGACGACGGCTATCAGGCGCTCCCCCTGGTGCGTGAACAGCTGGAGGCGTACGGCGTCGAGGTGCGGACCGCGCCGACCGGCGGCGATGCCCAGCTGTCCCTCCTCGACGGAGCGAAGCTGCTGTGGATCGAGACGCCCTCCAACCCCGGGCTGGACGTCTGTGATGTGCGCAGGCTCGTCGAGGCCGCGCACGCCGCGGGCGTCCTGGTCGCCGTCGACAACACCCTGGCGACCCCCCTCGGCCAGCGTCCGCTCGAGCTGGGGGCGGACTTCTCTGTAGCCAGCGACACCAAGGGGATGACCGGGCACGGGGACATCCTGCTCGGCCATGTCAGCTGCCGGGACCCCCGGCTGACGGCCGGCGTGCGGCGCTGGCGCAAGGTGGTCGGCGCCATCCCCGGCCCCATGGAGGCCTGGCTCGCACACCGTTCGCTGGCCACGCTGCAGCTGCGGGTCGACCGCCAGTGCGCGACGGCGCTGGCACTCGCCGAGGCTCTGGCCGAGCGCTCGGACGTGACGGGGCTCCGGTACCCGGGGCTGCCGGACGACGCTTCGTATCCGACCGCCGTGCGGCAGATGCGGCGCTTCGGCTCCGTGGTCTCGTTCGAACTGGCGGACAAGGACACCGCGGAGCGTTTCCTCGCAGGGCTGCGCTTGGTCGAGGAGGCGACGAGCTTCGGCGGCGTACGCTCCACCGCCGAGCGCCGGGCCCGCTGGGGCGGGGACGCGGTGCCTGAGGGTTTTGTGCGCTTCTCCGTCGGCGCCGAGGACCCCGAGGATCTGCTGGCGGACGTCGAACGCGCGCTGAACGAGTCCGCGCGCTGAACGCTCCCCCACGGTCCTGGCAGGACCGGCCCGGGACGGGCGTCCCCGTCCACCGGGCCGGTCCTGCTCGGGACGAGCGGCCCGAGTCTCCCCCCTCATGACTCGGACCGCCCCGGTTCCTGCGTTGAGAACCGCCTGGACAAGGCTAGTTGACTGTGCGTCAGTGTCCAATCACAGTAGCGACAGCGGCGTATCGACATATTTATAGTTGGGACGGTGCGGGATGGCGCAGCGCCCGTCGAAGAGGAGAGGGGCAGGGATCGGACATGGATTTGGCCCTGCTGCGCACGTTCGTCACGGTGCACAGGGCCGGATCGTTCACTCGGGCCGCTGCCCTGCTCGGGCTGTCCCAGCCCGCCGTCACCTCACAGATACGCACCCTGGAGCGACAGCTGGGCCGTCCGCTCTTCCTGCGGAGGGCCCGGGGGGTGACCCCCACCACCATCGGCGACGAGCTCGCCCAACGGGCGGCTCCTCACCTGGACGCGCTGGTCGACATCGTCGAGGCGGGGCTCGACGAAGAGCTGGGAGCAAGGACGCTGCACCTGGCAGGGCCTCCCGAGTTCACCTCCGTACGGGTGCTGCCCGCCCTCACCCCGCTGATCTCCCAAGGGCTCGCGCTGCGCAGCACTTTTGTCGCGAACACCGAGGAGACGCTGGAGGGGCTGGCCGCCGGACATCATGATCTGGCCATCACCACCGCCCGTCCGCGCGGTGGGCTGGTGACCTCGACCACCCTCTGCGACGAAGAGCACGTCCTGGTCGCCGCACCTCGCTGGGCAGGGCGTCTGGGACCAGGTGCGCTACGGCACAGAGGCTCCGTGCTGCTGGAGAAGCTGCCGGTGGTCGAGGTGCACGAGACCCTTCCCCTGGTCTCCCGCTACTGGGCGACGGTCTTCGACAGTCGCCCAGCTGCTTCCGCTGCCGTCATCGCGCCGGATCTCCGCGCGGTCCTGGAGTGCGCGGCAGCCGGTGCCGGCCTCGCCGTGCTGCCGCGCTATCTCTGCGAGGGTGCGCTGGAGCGAGGCGAAGTCGTGGCCCTGCTCGACCCGCCGGTGCCGCCGCTGCGCACGTACTTCCTCCTCGTGAGGGCCGGCACGCTGGGCCTGCCGCACATCGCGCGGGCGCACGAGTGGCTGGTGCGCGCGGCCGTGGACTGGTGACCGGTCGGCCGATAGGAGTTTCAGATCGGACTTCCTGGGCCACTCTCTTGCCATGACCGAACGTCCTGTGGTCAAGCGCACGGCACGCGCCGTCCTGCTCGACGGCGATGACCTCATCCTGATCAAGCGCACCAAACCCGGCGTCGACCCGTACTGGCTCACACCGGGTGGCGGCGTCGAGCCCGAGGACGCCACCGTCGTCGACGCGCTGCACCGCGAGGTCGACGAGGAGCTCGGCGCCAAGATCATCGATGTGGTGCCTTGTTTCGTCGACACCGTCGAGCACATCGCCGGGGGCGGCGTCACCGGCGTGAAGGTGCAGCACTTCTTCGTCTGCCGACTGGCGTCGATGGACCTGTCACGTCGGCATGGACCGGAGATCGACGAGCCCTGTGGAGAGTACGAGGTGGTCCGCGTGCCCTTCAGCCGCGTAGGCATCGCCGCGGTACACCTCGTGCCCCTGTCACTCCGGCACTATCTGGACGCGAATATCGAGGGTGTACGGGCGATGCACTCACCCGACCTGAGCTGAGGCAGGATGACCGGGCTCTCCGCTCCGGGCACCGTGTTTCACGTGAAACGACTCGAGCAGCCCTGTTCGCCGCGACACCCTCGATCACGTCGCCGTGTCTCTTCGTCTCTCCTCGTCACCGCGCTGTCGGTGCTGAAGAGCTGAGGGCCGACTCGACGGCATCGGCGCCTGCGGCAGGGGCCGACGCTTGCGCGGCAACCGGTCGGCCGCCGATGAACGTCCGGCGCTCCAGCACCCCGGAGAGCACGGCCAGAAGCAGCGCCGAGGCCGCCAGTACGGCACCGACCCAGTTGGGCGCGGTGTAACCGAACCCCGCCGAGATGACGATGCCGCCGAGCCAGGCCGCGAGCGCGTTGCCGAGGTTGAAGGCCCCGATGTTGACGGCCGAGGCCAGGGTCGGCGCGCCGGCAGCCTGGTCGAGAACTCGCTTCTGAAGCGGGGGTACGGTCGCGAAACCGAGGGCTCCGATCAGAACAACGGTCACCGCGGCGGCGATCTTGTTGTGTGCGGTCAGCGTGAACAGGGCCAGGATCACGGCGAGCGCACCGAGGGACACGTACAGCATCGGCATCAAGTGACGGTCGGCGAACTTGCCACCCAGCAGGTTCCCGCCGACCATGCCGAGCCCGAAGAGGACCAGCAGCCAGGTGACGGATGATGTCGCGAAGCCGGCGGTCTCCGTCATCATCGGGGTGATGTAGGTGATCGCAGCGAAGACGCCGCCGAAGCCCAGAACCGTCATCGCCATGGCGAGCAGCACCTGGACGTTGCGGAATGCGGCCAGCTCGTGGCGGATACGCACGCCCTGAGGCCTCGGCTGCTCGGGCACGAGCTTCGCCACGCCGAGAAGGCCCAGGACGCCGAGTCCCGCGACTACGAAGAACGTGACGCGCCAGCCGACGCTCTGGCCGATGAAGGTTCCCAGGGGTACGCCGACGACGTTGGCCACGGTGAGTCCGGTGAACATCATGGCGATGGCCCCGGCCTTCTTCTCCGGAGCGACCAGGCCTGCGGCCACGACCGATCCGATGCCGAAGAAGGCTCCATGGGCGAGTGAGGCGATCACCCGTCCGGCGAGCATCACGCCGAAGACGGGGGCGAGTGCAGACACCACGTTCCCGACGATGAACAGCCCCATCAAGAGCATCAACATCCGCTTCCTGGTCACTCTGGTGCCCAGGATGGTCATCAGCGGAGCACCCAGGACCACGCCCAGGGCGTAGCCCGTCACCAGGAACCCCGCGGTCGGGATCGAGACCTGGAAGTCAGCCGCGACCTCGGGAAGCAACCCCATGATCACGAACTCGGTGGTTCCGATACCGAATGCCCCGATGGCCAGGGCGAGGAGCGCGAGCGGCATGAAGGCCACCTTCCAAAAGATTGCGTCTGCACCTTACGAGCGGCCACAATAATTGCAGACGCTTACTAAATGCAAGCGCGGGCTATTGCGCGCGTGCCCTATCCTGGAGGCAAGCAGCTCCCGCACGGAGGAGAGATCCATGACAGCGACAGACCCCGCACTGACGGCCCTCGCGCAGAGCTGGTGCGCCCTTTCTCTGCTCCACGGGAAGATCGAGGCCCGCATCGAACGGGCCCTGCAGTCCCACCACAGCCTCAGCGCGCGCGAGTTCTCGCTGCTCGACGTCCTGAGCCGCCAGCACAGCGGCACGGGCGGTCATCTGCAGATGAAGCAGGTCGCGGACGCCGTGGTGCTCAGCCAGAGCGCCACCACCCGGCTGGTCACCCGGCTCGAGGACCGTGGGCTGCTCACGCGGTACCTGTGCGACACAGACCGCCGAGGCATCTATACGGACGTCACCGAGGCAGGTCTCACGCTGCTGAACCAGGCCAGGCCGACCAATGACACCGCACTCCGCGCCGCTCTCGACGAGGCGGCCCGGAATCCCGAGCTCGCCCCGCTGGTCCGGACGGTCGAGGCGCTGAAGATTCCCGCCTGACCCGGTGGGTGTGCGTAGTCTGCCGATCATGAGCGATCTCGACATACGTCCCGCCGCACTCACCGACATTCCCGCCATCGTGGCCATGCTCGCCGACGACCCGCTGGGTGCCGGGCGCGAGTCCCCGGACGATCTCGCCCCGTACCACGCCGCCTACCGGCGGCTTGCCGACGACCCGAATCAGCACCTGGTCGTGGCCGTGCGTAAGACGCGCGTCGTAGGGACCCTCCAGCTCACGATCGTTCCAGGGCTGTCCCGACGTGGTGCGACCCGTTCCGTCGTCGAAGGTGTCCGCATCCATGCGGAGGAGCGTGGCGGCGGCCTCGGCACCCAGTTGATCCAGTGGGCGGTCGACGAATCCCGGCGGCAGGGATGCCAGTTGGTGCAATTGACATCGGACACCGCCCGTACCGACGCCCGCCGTTTCTACGAGCGCCTCGGCTTCACCGCGAGCCATGTGGGGTTCAAACTCTCTCTCTGAACCGTGGAGTTCCGCCTCCGGACCGTGGTGGTCCGGACAACTCCGCACTCCGGGGAGGCCTCACGTGCACCGTATCGATGACGAGCAGCGCAGGATTCGACTCGGCCGACGACATCTGCTGGCCCCGTCCGTGCGTACCGAATCCGTCGTCGCAGTGGCTGATGCCGTCGTCGCCCTGCACTCGACGGATGCCGCCACGGTCTATCTCTCCGTCTGCGCACGGTTGACCGTCCCCGAGGTCGGAGCGGTGGAGCGGGCACTCTACGAGGATGTCTCGCTGGTGCGGCTGCTCTCCATGCGGAACACCCTGTTCACCATGTCCACGGACATCGCGCCGGCCGTAACCGCGTCGAACGCACGGGCCGTAGCGGCCAAGGAGCGCCGGAAACTGGTCGCCCACCTACGGGAGGCCGACAGCGGGCTGGACGAGCGGTGGCTCGCCGACACCGAACAGCAGACGCTCGCCGCCCTGACCGCACGAGGTCATGCCACGGGAAGCGAGCTCTCGGCAGCCGTACCCGCTCTGCGCACGAAGATCACCGTCTTCCCCGGAACGAGGCAGGAGACGGTGCAGGGCGTCGCCTCCCGGGTGCTCCGGGTGCTGGCCGCCGACGGGCGTATCCGGCGCGCCCGGCCACGCGGATCGTGGACCTCCAGCCAGTTCCGTTGGACGGCCGCCTCCCCCTGGCCACCCTCGGATCCTGCCGCGGCCAGAGCGGACGTGACCAGACGCTGGCTTCACGCCTACGGCCCCGCATCCGAAGCAGACCTGAAGTGGTGGACCGGGTGGGGCGTCCGGGACACACGCGCGGCCCTGGCAGCCGTCGGCGCCGAGGAGGTCCAGCTCGGCAGTGGGGCGGCCGGGTGGGTGGCGCCGGGAGATCTCGCCGCCGAGCCGGCTCCGGAGCCCTGGGCGGCCCTCCTGCCCGGTCTCGACCCCAGCGCGATGGGCTGGGCCGACCGCGGTTTCCAACTGCCCGTCGATCACCGTGCCGCGCTTTTCGACCGAGCGGGGAACGTCGGACCCACGGTGTGGTCGAACGGCGGGATCGTGGGTGGCTGGGCACAGCGCGCGAATGGCGAGGTCGTCTGGCGGTTGTTGTCCGACGTGGGCCGGGAGACCGCCCAGCTCATCGAGGCAGAGGCGGCCCGGCTGACGGCATGGGCGGGCGACACCCGGATCACCCCTCGCTTCCGTACGCCTCTGGAGCGCGAGCTCACCGCCTGACCCCTGCGCCGCCGAGACATCGGTCGGTCGGGGCGGCGTTTCACGTGAAACGCCGTCCCGCACTCATCAGACGGAGAGCCCTCGCCAACCGCCTTCGTCCACGCCACCGGGAATGGCCGCGTCCCGGTCGTACGGCTCCCGTGTGAAGACGAACGAACCCAGGTCGAGGTGATCCACCCTGCCGTCCTCGGTACGCACGACCCGGAGCGTCTCCCCCGCGTAGTAACCGTTGAGCCCCGTCCAGGTTCCGTCGGGACAGGCTCGGAACCGAGCGGCGCGGCCGACGTCACGCAACGGCTGCAACTCCAGGCCCCCGTCCGCGAGCAATTTCAGGGCATGGACCTGAGTTCCCCAGTACCAGGGGCCGGTCAGCGCCAGCAGTGCTTCATCGACGTCGGGCAGCGGTCGCCAGGGCTCCGGGATCCTCGGCTCCGCATCGGCGACGATCAACAGGAGTTCCGCGGCGACCACCCCGGTCGACGGGCCGGAGGTGGCGTTCGCGAGCACCACGGCCGCCACGTCGTCCTCGACGCTGAACCACAGCGTGGCCAGGAAACCGGGCAGTGAGCCTCCGTGGCCGAAGAGCGTGCGATCCCCGCACCGCACGGCTTGAAGGCCGAGACCGTACGTGCCGGCCCAGTCGCCCGTCTCGGGCGGAGCGGCGGGAGCGCGCATCTCCGCGACCGAGGACGCGCACAGCACTCGGTCATCGCCCTGCGCCAGGAAGGCGGCGAACCGGAGCAGATCGGTGGTGGTCGACCAGAGCTGTCCGGCCGGCGCCATCAGCCCCAGGTCCTCGGCCGGTTCGGGCAGCATCACGTCGGCCCATGGGTGCACCGCCCAGCCGCCCGCGTGCGGGGCATGCGCCTGCGGAGTCGTGCGGTCCATCCCCAGAGGTTCCAGAATCTCGCGGCGCAGCACCTCCGCCCAGGAGTCACCGCGCAGCCGCTCGACAAGCGTGCCGAGCAGTGTGTACCCCGGGTTCGAGTAGTGGTGCCGGTGGCCGGGCGAGGTGAGCAACGGACTGTCGCCGAGCACGTCCGCCAGCTCCGGGCGGGTGGTGCCAGGCGTCCTCTCCCACCAGGGGGCCGGTGTCTCCGCACCCAGACCGGCGCTGTGGCCGAGCAGTTGCTGCACAGTCACCTCTCCTACGCCCGTCCCCGGCAGGTGCTTTTCCAGGGGATCCCCCAGATCCAGGAGCCCTTCGTCACGCAGACGCATCACCAGCACGGCGGTGAACGTCTTGGTGATGGACCCGATCCTGAACTGGGTGTCCCCATCGGGTTCGTGTCCGTCCACACAGCTACGCGCCCCGGTCCAGGCAACCTGCCCGTCCCGCTGCACCGCGGCAACGAGGGAAGGGGTCCGCCCTTGTGACTGGGCGGTGGCGACGCGGTGCAACAAGGCCCGCCGCGTGCTGGGGAGCAGAAGTTCGGTAGAGGTCATGCCCAAGCATGACCTGCGCGGGTACGCCGGGCGAACCCATGTGGCAGCTACCGGGCGGCCTCAGCCGGAGGGCCACGCCATCCCGCCCCGGGGCTGCCGCATTCGATGTGGACGAGCGCAGGACCACCTCGCTCGGCATCCAGGGAGCCGGGCGAGGTGAGCCTGTCGAGGCGGCAGGTTGGAGCGGCCTTCGCAGTTGGTTCCCGTAGGCCGGACCGGTCTTGGGTCAGCTCAGCCGGATGGTGGCGTACGCCTCGATGGCATCCCGCTGATAGGTGGCCAGACCCGGTGCGATCGCCTCGTACGCGGCACGCCATGCGTCGTTGTCCACGCAGGAGCGTCCGATGGCGCGGTACTCCTCGGCGGACACGGCCCGCAGCCGGGTCAGTGACCGGTACCGCCTGTCGATCTCGGTCTGCACCGGCTCTGCGTCGATCGGGCGGCCGGCGGCCATCAGCTCGGCCAGCCGGATCATCTGGGCCGTGCGCTCGCGCTGCCCGTCCTCGATGTCCTGCGGCGTCATCTCGGCGACCCTGCGGGCGACCTTCTCGGCGTGCTCCGGGAAATCGTGCAGGCTCTCCTCGTACTGGGAGGGCTGGATGCCCTCGAACAGGTTCTCCGGGCGATTGATGGCGGTCATGGGTGTGCCGTCCTTCCTGGACTGTTCCAGTTCGGCGATCGTGCGGGAGACGGTGTCGGCCAGGGCGTCGAGCCGGTCCCGCTCGGCGAGCAGTCGCCGGTGGTGGCAGAGCAGGGCTTCCACCTCGTCGACCTGGTCGGCCAGGATGCGGCCGACCTCGGGAAGCCCTACGCCCAGCGCCCGCAGTACGAGAATCTGCTGCAGCCGCAGCAGTTGCTGCTCCTCGTAGTAGCGGTGGCCGTTGCCCCCGATCCGGGCAGGCGGCAGCAGGCCGATCTCGTCGTAGTGCCGCAGGTCCGAGCGGTCACGCCCGACATCCGGGCAACCTCCGCGATGGGCCAGTCCATCGCTGCCTCCCTCACGAGCGCGTCGACAGGACCGGTTTCTCCGGCCCTGCTCAGGACGGTAGGAGCTGCCGCAGCGGCAACGTCAACCCTGCACACCAGGGCTTCCCGTTTTCGACCCCGCCACAGCGCCGAACAGCACTCCCGGGTCGGATGGCAGGCCCCGGCTTCGGGTTCCTCAGACCCGGTCCGCGCCGTCTGCTGCGTGGGGGAGCAAGGGGAACAGCCGGGTGATGAGAGCCACCGGTCGAGCGCCTTCGGGCCGGGCCAGAGGGCGTTCTTCGCGGTCCTGGTAGGGCGCGAGCGCCCGTCGGATCACATCCGCGACCCGGCTCATCTCCTCAGGTGTCAGGTATGCGACGGCGCTGAAGGCCTCGTCGTGGCGCCATTCGGAAGGTGCTTCGCCTCGCTGGACCAGCCACCGCTGCCAGCTCTCGTCCTCCAGCCCACGGGCCAAGTCTCCGAACCGCTCCTCCGCCACGGGCCGGTCGGCAGCGGGAGCATGCCGCCTCAGACGCCAGGGCCGAGCGCGGCCCCCGCGGTGGGGGGCCTCTTCGATGTATCCGTGGCGTCCGAGCTGCCGTAGGTGGAAGGAGCAGAGGCCAGAGCTGTAGCCGAGGCGGGAGGCGGCTTCCGTCGCCGTGACGGTGCCGACTTCGGCGAGCAGGTCCAGCAGAGCCGTGCGGACTTCGTGCTCACGCAATCCTTCGCCGGTGCCGGTTGCCTGATCGTCCGGTGCGTTGACGTCATCTTCAGTCACTTTGCAAAGTCTGCTACTTTGCAAAGCGCTGCGCAAGCAGCGCTACTGCTGAAGGCCGGGGGGATGCCTCCGCGGCATCTGTGACGCGCGCGGAGCGGCGTGCGCAAAAGGGAGACAGACATGTCTGTTCGTGACGAGCGATCCCGTTCTGTCGACCGACGAGTCCGCGTGCAAGGCCGCCCGGTGGACACCTACCCGGCTCTGCCACCGGAGGCGGGAAGGGGCTCGGTCCGCAGGGTCACGGTGGCCGGTGAGGAGGTGCTGAGCCGTCCGTGCCGGGAGGTGACCGAATTCGGGACTCCGGAGCTGTCGGCGCTGATCGACGACATGTTCCTGACCATGTACGTGGCCGACGGTGCCGGCCTGGCTGCCAACCAGGTGGGCGTCGACCTCCGCCTGTTCGTGTACGACTGCCCGGACGACGATGGGATCCGGCATGTCGGTCACATCATCAATCCCGTCCTGGACCTGCCCGATCCTGGGAGCCGGCGACTCGTTGACGAATTCGAGGGCTGCCTGTCCGTGCCCGGTGCCGCCATGGCGGTAGCCCGCACCGATCGTGCTGCCGCCCATGGAGTCGACAAGGATGGCAACTCCCTCGTCATCGAGGGGCGGGGATACTTCGCCCGGTGTCTGCAGCACGAGACCGATCACCTCATCGGCCATACGTATCTTGACCGGCTCTCGAAGCGGGACCGCAAGGACGCGTTGCGGCAGATGGAACAACGTCGTGAGGACGTCTTCACCCGACGCGCGTACAAGGCCGCCGGCCTGGGCCGGTGAGACGCTCGATGGCAGCGGCCGTTTCTGCCGAAGACGTGGGCCGCGTCCCGCGCCCCGTTCAGCACGTTCGATCGGGGGCCACCCCAGGTCCGTTTCGAGCCCCCTGCCCGGTAGCCGTGCCGTCACCCTCGCCATCCGCGCGCTGGGCCCGGGACGACCGTCGTCAGGTGACCGTGGGAACCGGCGTCAGGTCTGGGCCATGTCCACGAAGCGGGAGTAGTGCCCCTGGAACGCCACGGTGATCGTCGCCGTCGGACCGTTTCGGTGCTTGGCCACGATCAGGTCCGCCTCGCCCGCGCGCGGTGACTCCTTCTCGTACGCGTCCTCGCGGTGCAGCAGGATCACCATGTCGGCGTCCTGCTCGATGGAGCCGGACTCACGCAGGTCGGAGACCATCGGCTTCTTGTCCGTGCGCTGTTCGGGGCCACGGTTCAGCTGTGACAGGGCGATGACGGGAACCTCAAGCTCCTTGGCGAGGAGCTTGAGGTTTCGCGACATGTCCGAAACCTCCTGCTGTCGGCTCTCGGCCCTTTTGGCACCGCCGGACTGCATCAGCTGCAAGTAGTCGATGACCACCAGCTTGAGGTCGTTGCGTTGCTTGAGGCGCCGGCATTTCGCGCGGATCTCCATCATCGACAGGTTCGGGGAATCGTCGATGTAGAGCGGAGCCGCCGACACGTCCGGCATGCGGCGGGCGAGGCGTGTCCAGTCCTCGTCGGTCATGGTGCCGGAGCGCATGTGGTGGAGAGCCACCCGCGCCTCGGCGGACAGGAGGCGCATCGCGATCTCGTTGCGCCCCATTTCCAGGGAGAAGATCACGCTCGGGAGATTGCTCTTGATCGAGCAGGCGCGGGCGAAGTCCAGGGCCAGCGTGGACTTACCCATGGCGGGACGGGCAGCGATGACGATCATCTGGCCGGGGTGCAGCCCGTTGGTCAGGGCGTCGAGGTCCGTGAAGCCCGTCGGCACACCCGTCATCTCGCCACTGCGGGAGCCGATGGCCTCGATCTCGTCGAGAGCGCCCTCCATGATGTCGCCGAGCGGCAGGTAGTCCTCGCTGGTGCGCTGCTCAGTGACTGCGTAGATCTCGGCCTGCGCAGAGTTGACGATCTCGTCGACGTCGCCGTCGGCCGCGTATCCCATCTGAGTGATCTTCGTGCCGGCTTCGACGAGGCGCCGGAGGACAGCCCGCTCGTGCACGATCTCCGCGTAGTACGACGCGTTGGCCGCGGTCGGCACGGACTGCACCAGCGTGTGCAGATAGGGGGCTCCGCCGACCTTCGTGATCTCGCCACGCTTGACCAGCTCGGCCGCCACCGTGATCGGGTCTGCAGGCTCACCCTTCGCGTAGAGGTCGAGAATGGCCGTGTAGACGGTCTCGTGGGCCGGGCGGTAGAAGTCGTGTCCCTTGATGATCTCCACGACGTCCGCGATGGCGTCCTTGGAGAGCAGCATTCCGCCGAGAACGGACTGCTCGGCGTCCAGATCCTGCGGAGGCACCCGCTCGAAGCCGGACGAACCGCCGTCCCAGCCGCTCTCCCGGCCCCGCTCGTGCTGCTCCTCGCGCCCCTTGCCCTCTCCACGGCGCTGACGGGAAACGGGCAGACGGTCACTGGGACCGACATCGGCCCAGGGATCGTCCAAAGGCTCGGGAATGCTCACCGGGCCACCTCCTCCCGTCCGCTTCGCGGACCTAGCCGTGCCACTCTTTCTTACGGCACGGCACCGACAAACAAGACGCCCGACTCCGGTTCCGGCGCGTCAAGTTCTGCGTACTTCCCAGCCGGAGCGGAGTGCGGGCGCCGCACCACGGTAGGCCGGTCCGCACCGTCAGCCAATCTGGTTATCCACAGGGCATGTGGACGACGGGCCAGATGCTGTGGAGAACTCATCAGATCCTGTGCACGGACCGGGGGACAGCACTGTGGACAAACTCATACGCAGACCCCAAGGGCACCTCTGACCTGGCCTTTCTCGATCCACCGGCTGTGGGGAAGAAAAACTTTTACCCTCAGCCCAAGATCAGCGGAAACGGTCTTCCGGCGAGCTCGAAATCCTGAGACAAGTAAGGGACTCAAAGCCTTTGCGTCTATTACCTGTGGAAGATTAGATTGGGCTCCATGATCCAGGCGCCCATGGCCCAGCCACCCTCCCGCCGCCGGCACGACCGCGAGATCTTCGCGCTGGCCGTCCCGGCCTTCGGTGCGCTCGTCGCCGAGCCCCTCTTCGTCATGGTCGACAGTGCCGTCGTCGGTCATCTCGGCACTCCACAACTGGCCGGTCTGGCGGTCGCGGCGGCCTTGCTGACGACTGCGGTGAGCATCTTCGTCTTCCTCGCCTATGCCACCACCGCCGCGGTCGCCCGCCAGGTCGGCGCAGGAGATCTGGCCTCCGCTATTCGCCAGGGCATGGACGGCATCTGGCTCGCTCTACTGATCGGCGCGGCTGTCATCGCCGTCACGCTGCCCCTGGCACCGTGGCTGGTCGATGTCTTCGGGGCATCCGACACCGCAGCCCCGTACGCCATCACGTATCTGCGGATCTCCAGCCTCGGTATCCCCGCGATGCTCGTGGTGCTCGCAGCGACGGGAGTACTGCGCGGCCTGCAGGACACCCGGACACCCCTCTACGTCGCCATCGGCGGATTCGCGGCCAATGGCGCCCTGAACGTCGGGCTCGTCTACGGAGCCGGGCTGGGAATCGCAGGATCCGCGTGGGGAACCGTCATCGCCCAGGTCGGCATGGCACTCGCTTACCTGGTCGTCGTCGTCCGCGGGGCCCGGCGGCACCAGGCATCGCTGCGCCCGGACGCCGCCGGCATCCGGGCCAGCGCCCGGGCAGGAGTGCCTCTGCTGGTCCGCACGCTGTCCTTGCGAGCGGTCCTGCTGATCGCCACCGCCGTGGCCGCCCGCCTCGGCGACACCGACGTCGCCGCGCACCAGATCATCCTGTCGCTCTGGAGCCTCACAGCCTTCGCGCTCGATGCCATCGCCATCGCGGGGCAGGCCATCATCGGCCGCTACCTCGGGGCGAACGACGCCAAGGGCGCACGCGAGGCATGCCGCCGGATGGTGCAGTGGGGGGTCGTCTCCGGGGTGGTCCTCGGGGTGGTGATCGTGCTCGCCAGACCGCTCTTCGTCCCGCTGTTCACGGGCGACGCGTCCGTGAGGGACACCTTGCTGCCCGCGCTCCTGGTCGTAGCGCTCTCGCAACCGATTTCCGGGGTCGTCTTCGTACTCGACGGAGTGCTGATGGGAGCAGGAGACGGCCGCTATCTCGCCTGGGCCATGGTCCTGACCCTGGCCGTCTTCGCGCCGGTCGCCCTCGTCATCCCCAGCTTCGGCGGAGGCCTCACCGCCCTCTGGGGGGCAATGGCTCTGATGATGACGGTCCGGCTGGCGACCTTGTGGGTGCGTATGCGGTCCGGCCGCTGGATCGTCACCGGTGCCACACGCTGAGGAACACCCCGGCCGACACTCGACCGTGTATCGACCGCAAAGCCCCGGTTTCACGTGAAACGACGAAGGGCCGCACCCGGAGGTGCGGCCCTTCACCTTGCTCTGCAGAGCTGCGCCCTTAGGCGGCAACGACCTCGATGCCGAGCTTCGCGGCAACCTCGGGGTGCAGACGGACGGACACCTGGTGTCCGCCGAGCGTCTTGATCGCCGAGCCGAGCTCGACGCGACGCTTGTCGACGTCCGGGCCACCGGCAGCCTTGATCGCCGAAGCGATGTCAGCCGGGGTCACGGAACCGAAGAGGCGGCCGGCGTCGCCGGAGCGAACAGCCAGACGGACCTTCACGGCCTCGAGCTTGACCTTGATCTCGTTGGCCTGCTCGATCGTCGCGATCTCGTGAATCTTGCGGGCGCGGCGGATCTGCGCCACGTCCTTCTCGCCACCCTTGGTCCAGCGAATGGCAAAGCCACGCGGAACCAGGTAGTTACGGGCGTACCCGTCCTTGACGTCCACGACGTCGCCGGCGGCACCGAGGCCAGTGACCTCGTGGGTGAGGATGATCTTCATGATTCGGTCACCCTTCCCTTATCGCGCGGTGGACGTGTAGGGCAGCAGCGCCATCTCACGGCTGTTCTTGACTGCCGTGGCGACATCACGCTGGTGCTGCGTGCAGTTGCCGGTGACGCGGCGGGCACGGATCTTGCCACGGTCGGAAATGAACTTCCGCAGCATGTTCGTGTCCTTGTAGTCCACGTACTGGGTCTTGTCCTTGCAGAACGCGCAGACCTTCTTCTTAGGCTTGCGCACAGGCGGCTTCGCCATGGTGTTTCTCCTGTGTGATCAAGAAGTGGGGTACGAGCAGCCCTAGAAGGGAGGCTCGTCCGAGTAGCCGCCGCCGGAACCGCTGGAGCCACCGGAGCCGCCGGAGCTTCCGCCCCAGCCACCCCCGCCGCCCTGCTGGCCCCCGCCCGACTGGCCGCCGGCCGGAGCGTTCGTGGCCCATGGGTCGTCGGCGGGAGCACCGCCGCCGCCCTGCTGGCCACCGGCACCGGGACCGCCGCCCCAGTTGCCGCCGCCCTGCTGGCCACCGCCGTATCCACCCTGGCCACCGCCGCCGCCCTGGCCACCGCGACCTGTGGTCTTGGTGACCTTGGCCGTGGCGTTCTTCAGGCTGGGGCCGACTTCCTCGACATCCAGCTCGTAGACCGTGCGCTTGACGCCCTCACGGTCCTCGTAGGACCGCTGCTTCAGCCGGCCCTGCACGACGACGCGCATGCCTCGCTGGAGCGACTCCGCGACGTTCTCCGCCGCCTGACGCCAGACCGAGCAGGTGAGGAACAGGCCTTCGCCGTCCTTCCACTCATTGGTCTGCCGGTCGAAGATGCGGGGAGTGGACGCGACACGGAACTTCGCGACCGCCGCACCGGACGGGGTGAAGCGCAGCTCGGGGTCGTCGACGAGATTGCCGACGACCGTGATGACGGTCTCGCCTGCCATGGGTGAACCTCTCGGCGGGGATTGCTTCTGGCTGCTTGCTACTCGAACCCGATGACCACTGAGCTAGAAGCTCAGTGGGTCTCGGGACGGAGGACCTTGGTCCGGAGGACCGACTCGTTCAGGTTCATCTGTCGGTCGAGCTCCTTGACGACCGCAGGCTCGGCCTGCAGGTCGATGACCGAGTAGATGCCCTCAGGCTTCTTCTTGATCTCGTAAGAGAGACGACGACGGCCCCAGGTGTCGACCTTCTCGACCTTTCCGTTGCCCTCACGGACGACGGAGAGGAAGTTCTCGATCAACGGGGAGACTGCTCGCTCCTCGAGATCGGGGTCGAGGATGACCATCACCTCGTAGTGACGCATGTGGAACCCACCTCCTTTGGACTCAGCGGCCACGGTCGTTCCGTGGCAGGAGGGTCGTGATGCGTAAGCATCAGTGTCTCCGAGTAAAACAGCCACCACTGACAACGCCCGTCTTCGATGGTCGAGGGGAGCCGCAGTGCTGACTCAAGGCAGACACCGGTGCAGACCGTACAGACTACCCGCAGACCGGCTTCCGGTTGAAATCCGGTGTTCAGGGCGCACAATCGAGACAGATGCGGTGTGAGAGGCGCTACGTTCCACCGCCCTTCTCGCCAGGAGGTACTCCATGGCACAGACAGTCCGCCCTGCCGGCAGCCGGCCCGCTCCCCGCCGGACGGCCGGGTCCCGCCCGGCCACCGGATCCCTCTTCGCGACGGACGGCAGGCCACATCCGCTTCAGGACGCCCTGATGGTGGTGACCGGGGTCCTCGGCGTCCTGGCGTTCGTGACGGCGATGTTCCACAGCCTGCACCTGCTGAGCTCGTGGGCCGGGCTGATCGGCATCCTGACCGGCGCGTACGGACAGTACATCTCCAGGACCACCTGGGAGCGGTTCGGGCTGGTCATGGGGATCGGTGCGTCCGCCGTCGGCTTCTACCTCGGCATGGCCCACGGCGGCCTCTTCGGCGGCGTCGTCACCTGACCGGCAGAGCGGGCCGGTCAGGACGGCCGCGCACCGGTTCCGCAGCACACCCGGTGCACAGCCGGGTGCTCCCACGCGGGTGATGCGAGCGGTCGGTCCGGACGGGCCAGACCGGGTGCGCCTCGGTCACAGTAGGCTTCGGCGCGAGAGCCGGAGCCCCTGACCGATGGGGACACACCTGCCGAGGAGCGCCCCGCATGAGCCTGACCCTGAGGACCATCAGCCGAGAGCAGCATCTGGCCTACATCCAGAACCTGCCCTCGGCCAGTCACTGCCAGGTCCCGGCGTGGGCTGACGTGAAGACCGAATGGCGTTCGGAGAACCTGGGATGGTTCGACAAGAACGGTGAGATGGTCGGCGCCGGTCTGGTGCTGTACCGCCAGCTGCCCAAGATCAAGCGCTATCTCGCTTATCTCCCCGAGGGGCCGGTCATCAACTGGTACGCCCCGAATCTGGACGAGTGGCTCCAGCCGATGCTCGCCCACCTGAAGCAGCAGGGCGCCTTCTCGGTGAAGATGGGCCCGCCCGTGGTCATCCGCCGCTGGGACTCGACAGCCATCAAGTCGGGGATCCAGGACCCCGATGTGAAGCGGCTGCGTGATGTCGAGGCCAGCCACATCGAACCGCGCGCCTTCGAGGTCTCGGACCGGCTGCGCAAGATGGGCTGGCAGCAGGGCGAGGACGGCGGTGCCGGCTTCGGTGACGTACAGCCCCGCTACGTCTTCCAGGTGCCGCTGGCCAACCGCTCCCTCGAAGACGTCCTCAAGGGCTTCAACCAGCTCTGGCGACGCAACATCAAGAAGGCCGACAAGGCCGGCGTCGAGGTGGTCCAGGGCGGCTACGAGGACCTCGCGGAATGGCAGCGGCTCTACGAGATCACCGCTGTGCGCGACCACTTCCGGCCGCGCCCGCTCTCGTACTTCCAGCGCATGTGGTCGGTCCTCAACTCCGAGGACCCCAACCGCATGCGGCTGTACTTCGCCCGGCACAACGGCGTGAACCTGTCGGCCGCCACGATGCTCGTGGTCGGCGGGCACGTCTGGTACTCCTACGGCGCCTCGGACAACATCGGCCGCGAGGTCCGTCCGTCCAACGCCATGCAGTGGCGGATGCTCCGTGACTCCTACGCGATGGGCGCGACCGTCTACGACCTCCGAGGCATCAGCGACTCGCTGGACGAGACGGACCACCTCTTCGGCCTGATCCAGTTCAAGGTCGGTACCGGCGGGGAAGCCGTCGAGTACGTCGGCGAATGGGACTTCCCCCTCAACAAGCTGCTGCACAAGGCGCTCGACATGTATATGTCGCGTCGCTGACTCCGTTTCCGACCACCCTTCATCAGCCACTCCTCTCGATCACTCACACCGCAGCCACCAGAAAGGTTCCGGGCCGGCCATGGCGCTCTCCCTCTACGTCGACACCGCGCGCTGGCGGGCGCACCAGAAGTCCGTGATGGACCAGTTCCCCGGTCTCGTCCCCGTCTGCAAGGGCAACGGATACGGCTTCGGACACGAGCGGCTGGCCGACGAGGCGATCCGTTTCGGGTCCGACACGCTGGCCGTCGGGACCACGTACGAGGCCGCTCGGATCAAGGACTGGTTCAGCGGTGACCTGCTCGTGCTCACCCCCTTCCGCCGGGGCGAGGAGCCGGTGCCGCTGCCCGACCGCGTCATCCGTTCCGTCTCCTCCGTGGACGGGGTGCACGCCCTGGTGGGCGCGCGCGTCGTCATCGAGTGCATGAGCTCGATGAAGCGCCACGGTGTCAAGGAGGAGGAGCTCGGTCAGCTGCACGCGGCCATCGAGGACGTACGCCTCGAAGGTTTCGCACTGCACCTGCCGCTCGACCGTACGGACGGTTCGGACGCGGTCGAGGAGGTCATCGCCTGGATGGACCGGCTGCGCGCCGCCCGGTTGCCCCTGCACACGATGTTCGTCAGCCATCTGCGGGCCGAGGAACTGGCCCGGCTGCGGCAGCAGTTCCCGCAGACCCTCTTCCGCGCGCGCATCGGCACGCGGCTCTGGCTCGGTGACCACGAGGCCACGGAGTACCGCGGCGCGGTGCTCGACGTCACGCGCGTCTCCAAGGGGGACCGTTTCGGCTACCGCCAGCAGAAGGCCGCCTCGGACGGGTGGCTGGTGGTCGTCGCCGGGGGGACCTCCCACGGTGTCGGCCTGGAGGCGCCCAAGGCCCTGCACGGGGTGATGCCGCGTGCCAAGGGCGTCGCACGTGCCGGTCTGGCCACGGTCAACCGCAACCTGTCGCCGTTCGTCTGGGCGGGAAAGCAGCGCTGGTTCGCCGAGCCGCCGCACATGCAGGTGTCGATCCTCTTCGTGCCGTCCGACGCCCAGGAGCCGAGGGTCGGCGACGAACTGGTGGCCCATCTGCGGCACACCACCACCCAGTTCGACCGCCTCGTGGACCGTTAGTCCCGGCCTCCGCTCAGTCGGAGGCCACTCTGCCCGCCGTGCCCCACTCCACCCGCGGTCCTTCGACCGCGGGTGCCGTGTGCCGGGCCGGATCAGGGCGCTCCTGCAGGAGAGCCATCCGGTCCGGCGCCCCGTCGAGCACCCCGCCCGAAGGGTCGTCGGACCCGTCACGCCGTACGGGATCCCTGTCCGGCCGCAGGATGTCCCTGACGATCACGGCGCAGAGGTAGAGCGTTCCCAGCAGATGCAGGACGACCGCGACCTGGTAGCCCTCCTGCGGCAGTCCCTGGTGCTTGTCGCCGCTCGTCGTGTACGCGAGGTAGAACCAGATCCCCAGGAAGTACATGACCTCGCAGGCCTGCCAGACGAGGAAGTCCCGCCAGCGGGGCCTGGCCAGCGCGGCCAGGGGGATCAGCCAGAGCACGTACTGCGGTGAGTAGACCTTGTTGGTCAGGATGAAGGCGGCCACCACGAGGAACGCCAGCTGGGCGAAGCGCGGCCGGTGCCGGGCGGTCAGTGCCAGCCCCGCGATTCCCGCGCACAGCACGATCATCAGCAGCACCGAGGCCGTGTTCACCGTGGACACCTCGATGGGCCGGCCCGTGCGCTGGGTGATGACCAGCCAGAACGAGCCGTAGTCGATCTGCCGTTCCTGGCTGAACGTGTAGAACTTCTTCCACCCCTCCGGGGCGTACGCCATCACCGGAAGGTTCACCAGCAGCCAGGCCGCCGCCGCGCCGAAGAGCGCCACCCCGTACTGCCGCCACTTCCCGGCACGCCAGCACAGCACCAGCAGAGGCCCGAGGATCAGCACGGGGTAGAGCTTGGCGGCGGTGGCGAGGCCGATGAGGATGCCGAAGGCGAGGTTCCTGCCGCGGGACCACATGAGCATCGCCGCGGCGGTCAGCGCGACGGCGAGCAGATCCCAGTTGATCGTCGCCGTGAGCGCGGCTGCCGGGGCGAGGGCGACCAGGAGGCCGTCCCAGGGGCGGCGCCTGTGCGTACGGGTGACGCACACCGCGATGATCACGGCGCAGATCATCAGCATGCCGGCGTTGACCATCCAGTACATCTGTTCGCGCTGCTGCACGGGGTCCGAGGCCGGAGTCAGCGTCAGCCAGGACGCGATCTGCATGAAGACGCCGGTCAGGACCGGGTACTCGAGGTAGGCCATGTCGCCGCTGAGCCGGTCGACGTACGGCACGAGGCCGTCGGCGAATCCGCGCCCGACGTAGAGGTGCGGGATGTCGGAGTAGCACGCGTGCGTGTACTGCGAACTGGTGCCGCGGAACCAGGCCCAGTCATAGCAGGGGACCTTCTGCACCATGCCGAGCGCGAACATCCCGATCGCCACCAGCACGATGACTCGCACCGGTGTGAGCGGCCCCGTTCCGAAGCGTGCCCAGCGGCCCGACGGACCGCCGATCAGCTCGCTGCCCGCCGCGGCGATCTCGTCCTGTCGCGTGGGCGGTACGACGGACGGCTCCTGGTGCACGCTCGTGTCTTCTGCGCTTGGCATGCCGCACATCCTGCCGTACGGCGCTGTGTGCGGGTGCGGCCCGCGTCCGGGACACACGAAAGGGCCGTCGGCACCTGGCAGGTGCCGACGGCCCTCGTCATGCGTGGCCGGCAGGTCCTTGGCGGGACCGGAGGGCGGTGGCGTCACGCACACCGCCCTGGCTGCTATCCGCCGCCACCACCGAGGATCCCGCCACGGCCGTTCTCTTCGCCCTCGGTCGTGCCCTCGGTCGTTCCTTCGGTCGTCCCGGTGTCCGAGTCGCCGCCCTCCGTGGATCCGGCGTCGGTCTCGCCCTCGGTGGTGCCCTCCGTGTTACCCCCGTTGTCGTTGCCGTCGTTCGCCCCACCGTTCGGGTTGCCGAACTGGCACTCCCAGTCGTTCGGCGCACACGACGTCTGGCTCGGCGAGGGGGACGAGGACGTCGACGTGGAGGGAGACGGAGACTCGGACTCCTCGGCCGACTCCGATGCCTCCGGCGACGGACTCGGCGAGGGGCTGGGGCTGGCCGCTCCACCGCCCCAGACCGTGTCGCCGTACGGCTGCGGCTTCGGGAACGGCACGACCTTTTCGCCCTTCATGGCTTCGGCCATGTAGTCGTGCCAGATCTGAGCGGGGAACGACGCACCGTGGATCGACTTCTCGCCACCGGTGCCGTACATCTCCAGGAACTCGCGGTCCTTCTGCGTCTCGTCGTCGTCCATGCGGAACATGCTCACGGCCGTCGACAGTTGCGGGGTGTAGCCGACGAACCAGGCCGACTTGTTACCGTCGGTGGTACCCGTCTTCCCGGCCACGTCACGTCCCGGGAGCTGGGCGGGTGTGCCCGTGCCGTTCTCGACCACGTTCTTCAGCACGTCGGTGACGTTGTCCGCGATGATGCTCGGGAACGCGTCCTGCGTCTCGGTCTTGTGCCGGTAGATGACGTCACCCCTGCGCTTGACCTCCTTGACCGAGAAGGGCTCGTTCTGCTTTCCGCTGGTGGCGAAGGTGGCGTACGCGCCGGCCATCCGGATGGCACTCGGTGAGGACGTGCCGATGGAGAACGAGGGCACGGATGAGTTCGCCATGTAGTCGTCGTCACGCAGCCCCGCGTCCAAGGCGGCCTGCTTCACCTTGTCGGTGCCGACATCCATGCCGAGCTGGACGAAGGGGGAGTTGGCGGACTCCTGCATGGCGTGGCGGAGGGTGATGTCTCCGTAGTCCTCTTTACCGTCGTTGCGCTGGAGCCACTGCTTGCCGTCGTCGTTCTCCCAGACCGAGCCGTCGTAGTCGGTGATCTTCAGATCGTTGTCGCCGTTGTAGATGCTCTTCGGCGAGACGATCGACCGCTCCGATTCGCTCTGCTCGGGGCCGAGTTCCGGATTGCGCTTCCCGTACTGCATGGCGGCCGCCAGCACGAACGGCTTCCACGTCGAACCGACCTGCGCACCGGTCGCGTCGGCGTTGTTGGTGTAGTGCTGCGTCGCGTCCTGACCGCCGTACGTGGCGACGATGGCGCCCGTCTTCGTGTCGACGGACGCGCCACCGAACTCGACGTGCGTGTCCTTGTCGGGACGCGTCTTCTCGTCGATCTTGGCCTCGTAGACCTTGTTGACGGACTCCTTGAGCTGCTTGACCTTCTTCGCGTCGAAGGTCGTGTGGATCTCGTAGCCGCCCCGGGCCAGTTCCTTCTCGGTGACGTCCTCCTCGTTGTGCGCGAGGAAGTACTTCCTGGCCAGGTCGACCAGATAGCCGGTCTGGCCACTGAGGTTGGCGTCCTTCTGCGGCGGATCCGGCATCGGGAACGTCTTGTACTTGGCACGCTCAGCCGCGCTCAACGTGCCGTCCTTCACCTCTTCGTCGAGGATCCAGCTCCAGCGCTCCTTGGCCCGCCTGGTGTTCTCCTTGGCCGAGGCCTTCACCGGGTCGATGTCGGGGGAACCCGCGGGGTCGTAGTAGGTCGCACCCTTGAGCAGCGTGGCAAGGAAGGCGCACTGGCTCGCGTCCAGGTCCGTGGCGTCCTCGTCGTAGTACGCACGGGCCGCTGCCTGAAGACCGAAAGCACCCCGGCCGTAGTAGGAGACGTTGAGGTACCCCTCCATGACCTTCTCCTTGCTCACGTTCTCCCCGACCTTGAGCGTGATGAAGAGTTCCTTGACCTTGCGGCTCAGGGTCTGGTCCTGCGACAGCATGGAGTTCTTCACGTACTGCTGGGTGATGGTCGACCCGCCCTGGGTGTCACCTCCCAGCGCCATGTTGTAGACGGCGCGGGCGATACCCTTGGGGTCGATGCCCCTGTCGGTCTTGAACGACTTGTTCTCGGCCGAGATGACGGCGTTCCGCATCTCCTCGGGGATCTGGGCGTACTCGAGCTCCTGGCGGTTGATGTCACCACCCGTGGCGACCATCTGTGTGCCGTCGGCCCAGTAATAGACGTTGTTCTGGGCGGTGGCGCTCTCGTTGACCTCAGGCGGCACCACCAGCGCGTACGCGATGCCGGCCGCGCCCATCATGAGACCCAGGAAGCCCAGGCTCAGACCGGAGACCAGCCGCCACGACGGGACCCAGCGGCGGAAGCCGTCCTTGCCGGCCCGTGGGTAGTCGACGAAGCGCTTCTTGCCGGAGTCGGCGCGACCCCGGCCACGGCCCTCATGACCGTTGTTGTCGCCCCCTCCCCGGCGCCGGCCCCCGCCTCGCTGGGCGGCTCGACGGGCCTCGGCGCGGCTGCTGTAGACCGGCTCCTCGCCGTGCGCTCCGGAAGGTGATGACGAAGTTGCCCTGCGTGACGACTCGGTGCGACGTCCAGCAGGCTGTTGCGCGGCTCGTCTGGCCGCTGCACGCCCGCCACCTTGCGGTTGCGGCGTTTTGCGACGGTGCTCGCTCATCGAACGACTACTCCTCGGGCAGGCGAGAGCGCCTGGAAGCGGCAGTTGAGATCCGGTCCCCCCGAATTACGGACAAGCCCTGCGGAAGGCTCACCCGCAGTACATCCGGCAGTCCGCGATTACTGACGCATGGCGGCGTCTCACGGTTCCCGGTGGTCTGCATGCCGCACAGACTACGCACGGTCAAAAACCTCTGGGGACCGAACTTCACCCCAAATTACGCAAGTCACTCTCTATGAATCAGGGATGTGACGCCGCTCACGAACCATCCTCTTGTCGAACATCACGAGTCGATCTATCGTGCTGATGTATCGACTCGATACATCAGCACGGCATAAGGTGGGCCTGACGGCCTGCGGAAGCAGCAGGCGGAGGAGGAGGCGAAGGTGAGCAGACGCTCCGGCATCCTCGAATTCGCCGTACTCGGCCTGCTCCGTGAGTCCCCCATGCACGGCTACGAGCTGCGCAAGCGCCTCAACACGTCGCTGGGGATCTTCCGCGCCTTCAGCTACGGCACCCTCTACCCCTGCCTCAAGACGCTGGTCGCCAACGGCTGGTTGATCGAGGAACCGGGAAGCGTTCCGGCTACGCCACCCGCTGCGAGCCGCGGGGTCGCGCCCGCGTCCTCGCTGTCCGGACGGCGCGCCAAGATCGTCTACAGGTTGACGGCAGAAGGTAAGGAGCACTTCGAGGAGCTGCTCTCGCACACCGGTCCGGACTCCTGGGAGGACGAGCACTTCGCGGCTCGGTTCGCCTTCTTCGGACAGACGGAGCGCGAGGTACGCATGCGCGTACTCGAAGGCCGCCGCAGCAGGCTGGAGGAGCGCCTCGAGAAGATGCGCGCCTCGCTCGCCCGCACCCGTGAACGACTCGACGACTACACGCTTGAGCTTCAGCGACACGGCATGGAGTCCGTGGAGCGCGAAGTGCGCTGGCTGAACGAGCTCATCGAGAGCGAGCGGTCGGGACGGGATCAGCGACGATCCTCGCCCGATAACTCCACTCAACACGACACATCAGGAGAAGCGGGCGGCCTGCCCCGGCACCGGGACAACACCCGGCCGGATCCGTCCGACGACACCAAGTGACATCCCCGCTGATCCGCAAGGCGTCATCGGGAAACACCGAGAACACACAGGGAGCAATCGGCATGGGTTCGGTTCGCGTAGCCATCGTCGGCGTGGGCAACTGCGCCGCCTCGCTGGTGCAGGGCGTCGAGTACTACAAGGACGCCGATCCGGCCGGCAAGGTGCCCGGCCTGATGCACGTTCAGTTCGGCGAGTACCACGTGAGCGACGTCGAGTTCGTCGCGGCCTTCGACGTCGACGCGAAGAAGGTCGGCCTCGACCTCGCGGACGCCATCGGCGCCAGCGAGAACAACACCATCAAGATCGCCGACGTCCCGAACACCGGCGTGACCGTGCAGCGCGGACACACCCACGACGGTCTGGGCAAGTACTACCGCGAGACGATCGAGGAGTCCGCCGACGCCCCGGTCGACATCGTCCAGACCCTCAAGGACAAGCAGGTCGACGTCCTCGTCTGCTACCTGCCCGTCGGTTCCGAGGTGGCTGCGAAGTTCTACGCGCAGTGCGCCATCGACGCCAAGGTCGCGTTCGTCAACGCCCTCCCGGTGTTCATCGCCGGCACCAAGGAGTGGGCCGACAAGTTCACCGAGGCCGGTGTCCCGATCGTCGGCGACGACATCAAGTCCCAGGTCGGCGCCACCATCACGCACCGTGTGATGGCGAAGCTCTTCGAGGACCGCGGTGTCGTCCTGGACCGCACGATGCAGCTGAACGTCGGCGGCAACATGGACTTCAAGAACATGCTCGAGCGTGAGCGCCTGGAGTCCAAGAAGATCTCGAAGACGCAGGCCGTCACCTCGCAGATCCGTGACCGCGAGCTCGGTGCGGACAACGTCCACATCGGCCCGTCGGATTACGTCGCTTGGCTGGACGACCGCAAGTGGGCGTACGTGCGCCTCGAGGGCCGCGCCTTCGGTGACGTTCCGCTGAACCTGGAGTACAAGCTCGAGGTCTGGGACTCCCCGAACTCCGCCGGTGTCATCATCGACGCCGTGCGCGCTGCGAAGATCGCCAAGGACCGCGGCATCGGTGGCCCGATCCTCTCGGCATCCTCGTACTTCATGAAGTCCCCGCCGGTCCAGTACTTCGACGACGAGGCCCGCGAGAACGTCGAGAAGTTCATCAACGGCGACGCCGAGCGCTGAACCGTCCAGCCGCTGCTTCAGTGACGCATCTCCATGTGGGGGGTCCCCGGGCAATCCGTCCGGGGACCCCCCCACATGTGTGACCCTTGCGCACATGCCTGTCGCGCGTGATCTGGGCGTACTCCTACGCCTTCGGAACTTCCGTCATCTGCTCGCTGTACGGCTCCTCTCCCAGTCGGCCGATGGCGTCTACCAGGTCGCGCTCGCCACCTATGTCGTCTTCTCGCCGGAGAAACAGACGACGCCGGGTGCCATCGCATCCGCCATGGCCGTGCTGCTGTTGCCGTACTCGCTGGTGGGCCCGTTCGCCGGAGTACTGCTCGACCGCTGGCCCCGGCGGCAGGTCTTCCTGTACGGGAACCTGCTGCGGGCCGCTCTGGCCTGCTGCACGGCCCTGCTGCTCCTGAGCTCCGTCCCGGACTGGCTGTTCTATGGATCCGCCCTCTGCGTCACCGCCGTCAACCGTTTCGTACTGGCCGGACTGTCGGCAGCTCTCCCCCGCGTCGTCGACACCGAGCGGCTCGTCCTTGCCAACTCCCTCTCCCCGACGGCCGGCACACTGGCCGCCACTGCGGGCGGGGGGCTCGCTCTGACCATCCGGCTACTGACCGACGGCTCCGATGCCGCGGTGGTGCTCCTGGGGGCGGCTCTGTACCTCCTCTCGGCTCTGGTCTCGCTGACCTTGCCCCGGACGCTGCTCGGGCCGGATCGGGGCCCGCGCCATGTGCCCCTACGGGAGGCGCTCACCACCACGGCGCAGGGGCTCGTGGCAGGGCTGCGCCATCTGGCCGAACGAAGGGACGCGGCTTACGCGCTGGGCGCCATGACCGTGATGCGCTTCTGCTACGGGGCGTTGACCGTGATGGTGCTGATGCTGTGCCGCTACACCTGGTCCGACAATGAGGCCGACGGTCTGGCCCTCCTAGGCCTCGCACTGGGCACTTCAGCTGCGGGGTACTTCGTGGCGGCCGTGATGTCCCCCTGGGCAGTCGGGCGCCTGGGGCGATACGGCTGGCTGGCGGGCTGCGCCGGAGCGGCAGCCTTTCTGGAACCGGCGCTGGGGCTCCCGTTCGCCCTTGTCCCGATGCTCGTAGCGGCCTTCGTCCTCGGTCTCGTGACCCAAGGAGCGAAGATCGCGACGGATACCGAGGTGCAGACCTCCGTGGACGACGCCTATCGCGGCCGGATCTTCTCGCTCTATGACGTGCTGTTCAACGTCGCCTTCGTCGCCGCCGCGGGAATGTCCGCCCTGGCGCTCCCGCCTGACGGGCGGTCAGTCGTCGTGGTGCTCACCGTGGCCGTGCTTTACGCCGCCGTCGCGGTGGCCATGCTTCGGAGACGGCGAGTGAGCCGCGCACTCCGGTGCGCCCGCCTCAAGGAGTGAGGGGTCATTGTTTCACGTGAAACAACGACCCCTCATCACCTGGCTCCAGATCGTCGCCCGCTGCTGTGTTTCACGTGAAACACAGCAGCGGGCACGTGTCAGTCCTGTGCAGCCCACCACTCCTTGAGGGCGGCGACCGCGACATCGCGCTCCATCGGGCCGTTCTCCAGCCGTAGCTCCAGCAGGAACGAGTAGGCCTTACCGATCACGGGTCCGGGATCCACACCCAGAATCTGCATGATCTCGTTGCCATCCAGGTCCGGCCGGATAGCCTCCAGCTCCTCCTGCTCCTGCAGATGCGCGATGCGCTCCTCAAGGCCGTCGTAGGTACGCGACAAGGCGTTCGCCTTGCGCTTGTTACGTGTCGTGCAGTCGGAACGTGTCAGCTTGTGCAGTCGGTCCAGAAGCGGCCCGGCATCCCGCACATACCTGCGCACTGCGGAGTCGGTCCATTCCCCGTCGCCGTAACCGTGGAAACGCAGATGCAGCTCCACCAGCTTCGAGACGTCCTTGACCATGTCGTTGGAGTACTTGAGCTCGGTCATCCGCTTCTTGGTCATCTTGGCTCCCACCACTTCGTGGTGATGGAACGAGACGCGGCCGTCCTTCTCGAAGCGTCGCGTCCTCGGCTTCCCGATGTCGTGGAGCAGGGCCGCGAGACGCAGCACGAGGTCCGGGCCACCCTCCTCGAGATCGATGGCCTGCTCCAGGACCGTCAGAGAGTGCTCATAGACGTCCTTGTGGCGGTGATGCTCATCACTCTCCAGGCGGAGCGCAGGAAGCTCGGGCAGCACTTGATCTGCCAGACCCGTGTCCACGAGAAGCCCCAGCCCCTTGCGGGGGTGGCCGGAGAGCAGCAGCTTGTTGAGCTCCTCCCGGACCCGCTCGGCGGAGACAATCTCGATACGTCCCGCCATGTCGGTCATGGCCTTCACGACGTCAGGCGCCACTTCGAAGTCCAGCTGCGCGGCAAAGCGTGCGGCGCGCAGCATGCGCAGCGGGTCGTCGGAGAAGGACGCCTCCGGAGTACCCGGAGTGCGCAGGACACGCTGCGCCAGGTCATCGAGACCGTGGTGCGGGTCGATGAACTCCTTCCGCGGCAGCGCGACGGCCATGGCGTTGACCGTGAAGTCGCGGCGCACGAGGTCGGCCTCGATCGAGTCGCCGTAGGAGACTTCGGGCTTCCGCGAGGTCCTGTCGTACGCCTCCGACCGGTAGGTCGTGACCTCGATCTGGTAGCCGTTCCTCTGCGCGCCGACGGTACCGAACGCGATCCCGACCTCCCAGACCGAGTCGGCCCAGGGACGGACGATCTTGAGAACGTCCTCCGGGCGGGCATCGGTCGTGAAGTCCAGGTCGTTTCCGAGCCTGCCGAGCAACGCGTCCCGGACCGACCCACCGACCAGGGCGAGACCGAATCCGGCTTCCTGGAATCGGAGAGCGAGGTCGTCGGCGACGGGGGACACCCGCAGCAGTTCACTGACTGCGCGGTGCTGCACCTGACTCAGTGCACGGGGGCTGTCTTCGTTGGCGTTCGGCACAACAGAAAAGGGTACGTGCACCTACCGGCCCGGGCGTCATCGTTTCTTGCGGCCCTGCGAGACTCTCCCGATCATGTGGCACGGTCCCCGGCACTCAGTCGTCCAGCACATCGTTACCATGCGGGGACGCAGAGACCGGCAGGGCCGGTACAAGCTGACGACGACGAGGGACGGATGCGCGTGGCCGAGGCGGCAGACTTTCAGGGGATGAATCCCTCCCCTGCCCGCCGGTGGCTCCGGCGCACAGCCTCCTTGATCATCGGGACACCGCTGATCGCCGGCCTCCTGGCCGGTCCCGCAACACCCTCGGCCCAGGCCCAGGAAGCGGCGAAGGCCCCGACCGGCTCGCGCACCGTAGATGTGTCCCTGGACACTCTCGCTCCCAGCGCGCCGGTCGAAGGCGACACACTCACTGTCTCCGGCACCCTGACCAACAAGGGCAGGAAGACGGTCACGGACGCCGAGGTCGACCTGCGCGTCGGCCCGCAGCTGTCGGGCAGAGGGACTGTAGACGAGGCCGCCAAGCGCACCGGGTACCTGCCCGGTAGCGATCCGGCCAAGCTCGGCGGCTCGTACACGCTGAAGGTTCCCGAACTCGCGTCCGGGGTCAGCCAGGACTTCACCCTCTCAGTTCCGGTGGACAAGCTGGACCTGGACGACGAAGGCGTCTACCAGCTCGGGGTGTCCCTGACCGGCAGGACCACCGACTACGCCTACGACCAGGTGCTCGGTATCCAGCGGACCTTCCTGCCATGGCAGCCGAAGGACACCAAGAGCAAGACGAAGCTCACCTTCCTCTGGCCGCTGATCGCATCCGCCCATGTCACCGCCGAGACGGGCTCCGACGAGCAGCAGACTCCTGTGTTCGCCGATGACGATCTGGCCCTCGAGCTCGCTCCGGGCGGTCGCCTGGAACAGCTGGTCTCCCTGGGGCGGCAGCTCCCCGTGACGTGGGTGATCGATCCGGACCTGCTGGCGTCGGTCGACGCGATGACGAAGAACTACCGCGTCAAGGTCGGCGACGCCACGGTCGCGGGGAAGAACCAGGCCATCGCCAAGAAATGGCTCTCGGACCTGCAGGCGGCCGTCAAGGACGGGGAGGTCGTGGCCCTTCCGTTCGCGGACCCCGATCTCGCGTCCATCGCCCACCGTGGCAAGAACGTCTCCGGTGCCCTCAGCCATCTGCAGGCGGCAACCGAGGTCGCGAGCACAACGGTGGAGACCGTCCTCCACATGAAGCCGTCCACCGACTTCGCCTGGCCGATGGACGGTGCGATCGATCCATCCGTCGTCGACGTCGCCACCTCGGCCGGCGCGCACAAGGTGATCGCCCGCAGCGACAGCCTCAAGGAGGCCGACAGGCTGCCCTACACACCGACCTCGGCCAGGCCTATCGGTGGTGGCACCACCGCCGTCGTCGCCGATCACCGGCTCTCCACCGCGTTCACCGGCGACATGACCAAGGCCGGCGCATCGACGCTCGCCGTCCAGAAGTTTCTGGCCCAGACGTTGACGTTGACGGAGCAGGCACCCGACAACGAGCGCAGCATCGTCGTCGCCCCACAGCGGACTCCCACCGCTGCCCAGGCGCAGACCATGGCGCGCGCCCTGCAGGCGCTCACCACGGAGCGCTGGACGGAGCCCCTCGATCTGACGGCTGCGGCAGAACAGAAACCCGACGCACAAGCCACCACCAAGGTGCCCCGAGCCTCCCAGTACCCGAAGAAGCTGCGAAGCCAGGAGCTACCCACTCAGGCGTTCCAGGACATCAAAACGACACAGGACTCGCTCAACAGTTTCCAGATCATCCTCACTCAGCCCGACCGAGTGGTCACCCCCTTCGGGAACGCGATCAACCGCTCGGTTTCGACGTCATGGCGTGGGAAGCCGCTGGAGGCCCAGCGATACCGTGACGCGGTCCGCACTTATCTGCAGGGGCTCACGAACGAGGTCCAGCTGATCTCGAAGTCGGACGTGACCCTGTCCGGCCGCAGCGCCACGATTCCGGTGACCGTGCAGAACAAGCTGGTGCAGGGTGTCGATCACCTCGTGCTCCGTCTGACGTCGGGCAACGCCACCCGGCTCAAGCTCAACAACGGCGGGGCGGTCGCCGAACAACCCGTCGAGATCTCGGGCGGACACAGCCAGTCCGTGAAATTCGACGCCTCGGCCAATGCCAACGGACAGGCGCAGGTCACCGCACGGCTGTTCACCGCGGACGGCGCCCCGTACGGCGAAGCGATGACCTTCACGGTGAAGGTCTCGGAAGTCACACCGACGGTGCTCCTGGTGATCGCCGGCGGACTCCTGCTGCTGGTCCTGGCGGGCATCAGGATGTATATCCACCGCAAGCGCACCGTCGCCGCCAGCACAGCGGAGAACGGCGACGGCGAACCCGAGCAGCCGAGTGACCCTGCACCGGACACCGGTCCGGAAAGCGGGAACCCATCGGGCCCGGGTGAGAAAGTGGACCGTTGAGCGATGTCTGTCATGGCCTGTCGGCCGGGGACAATAAGGTGGGGTTTCGATGAACGCGCCGTACGACGGTGACCGCGGCCAGGGCGCGGGCGGAGCTGGTTCTTCCAGCGGCCCGCCTGTACCACCGGGCGCCGGCCGGGACGGGGACGCACCCGACCCCTACCTGCAGCACGCGTACGACCACGACCCGTACCGGTCCCAGGATCTCGCCTCGCAGGACCCGGTGGCCGAGGCTCTGTACGACCGCGCTTCACATCCGCCGCCGCCTCCAGGCACCTATCAGGAGCCACAGGCCCTCTATCAGCAGCCTCCGGCTGCCCAGTACGCACCCGACCCCCGCATCTGGGCTCAGCCGCCGCCACCGGAGCCCGCAGGCCCCTCGCGGCACCTTCCCTACGGCGACAACGCCGCGACCACCCAGTACGTAGGCGTGGACGACCTCGTCACGCAGGCCTCCGACGACCGTGGGGAGCAGGACGCCTTCGCTCATCTCTTCCGCGACCAGGAAGGATCCGGCCGTCGCCCCGGCCCCCCTGCCGAGCCTGAGGCCGCGCCGGCGGCCCTGCCCCCGAAGTCCGGCGGTAAGGCCGCCGGGATACTGAAGTCCAGTGCGCTGATGGCGGCGGGCACCATGGTGTCCCGGCTCACGGGCTTCGTCCGCAGCCTCGTGATCACCGCGGCCCTGGGCGCGGCGATGCTCGGTGACAGCTTCACCATCGCGTACACCCTGCCGACGATGATCTACATCCTCACCGTGGGCGGTGGGCTGAACTCGGTCTTCGTTCCCCAGCTCGTCCGGTCCATGAAGGACGACGACGACGGGGGCGAGGCGTATGCCAACCGGCTGCTGACGCTCGTCATGGTCGCGCTCGGGCTGATCGTCGCCTTGGCGGTCTTCGCCGCACCGCTGCTCATCCGCATGATGTCATTGCCCATCGCGAACGACCCGGCGGCCAACAACGTCGCTGTTACGTTCGCCCGCTACTGCCTGCCGACCATCTTCTTCATGGGTGTCCATGTGGTGATGGGGCAGATCCTCAACGCCCGCGGAAAGTTCGGCGCGATGATGTGGACCCCGGTCCTCAACAACATCGTGATGATCTTCACCTTCGGCCTGTTCATCTGGGTCTACGGCACCTCGGCCGAATCCCGGATGGGCGTGGAGACGATCCCTGCGGAGGGCGTCAGGCTCCTGGGCATCGGCACGCTGCTCGGCCTCGTGGTCCAGGCCCTGGCCATGATCCCGTATCTCCGCGAGGCAGGATTCCGCTTCCGGCCCCGCTTCGACTGGAAGGGCCACGGGCTAGGCAAGACCATAAAGCTCGCCAAGTGGACGGTCCTCTTCGTTCTGGCCAACCAGGCGGGCGTGCTGGTTGTCACCCAACTCGCGACTTCTGCGGGCAAGCTCGCGGGCAAGGACGGCTCAGGCTTCCTCGCGTACTCCAACGCACAGCTGATCTGGGGCATGCCTCAGGCCATCATCACCGTTTCGGTCATGGCGGCCCTGCTGCCCCGCATCTCACGTGCCGCGCACGACAACGACCCCGGTGCTGTCCGCGACGACATCTCCCAGGGACTGCGTAACTCCGCCGTGGCCATCGTGCCGGTCGCCTTCACCTTCCTGGCGCTCGGGCTGCCGATGTGCACCCTGCTCTACGCCTCGAGCGGCACCGAGGCCGCCCGGTCCATGGGCTTCATCCTGATGGCGTTCGGGCTGGGCCTCATCCCGTACTCCGTGCAGTACGTCGTGCTGCGCGGTTTCTACGCGTACGAGGACACCCGCACCCCCTTCTACAACACGGTGATCGTCGCGGCGGTCAACGCCGCAGCCTCCGCCCTCTGCTACGTGATTCTTCCGGCCCAGTGGGCAGTCGTGGGGATGGCGGCCTCCTACGGGCTGGCCTATGCGGTCGGCGTCGGAATCGCCTGGCGACGACTGAGCAACCGGCTCGGCGGAGACCTCGACGGCGCCCGTGTGGTGCGCACGTACGCCCGTCTCTGCCTGGCCGCGATCCCTGCGGCGGTGGTCGGCGGCGGCGTGGGCTTCGCTCTCCTGGCAGCCTTGGGTGACGGAGCCGGCGGTTCCGTGGTGGCACTGGTCTGTGGCAGCGTCGTCCTGCTGGGCGTCTTCTTCGTTGCTGCCAAGAAGATGCGCATCGAGGAACTCAACGGCATGGTCGGCATGGTCCGAGGACGGCTCGGCCGCTGAATGCGCGGCGAGCCGCACAACCATCGCAGGACACCGCGTGTCGTGCATAGCACCGGAGTGTGGGCACAATTGGCGTGACTGTGCAGAGCTGGCTGGCATCGCGCAACGGATGGGGAGGCAGGAACGACGGTGGCGGAACGTAGCACGGCCGCTGTCGACGTGGCCGACAACAGCGGCGACGAGCCGCTGACCGCCAAGGCGGACGCGGCCACGACCGACGGGACGGCACAAACCCAGGACGCAGAGGCCCCAGGCTCGCAGGACGAGGCGAGCGGGGCCGAGGGCCCGGACGCCGTACCGGCGTCGCCCGACCTGCACAGTGGTCACAAGCTGGCAAGGCGCTACCGTCTTGAGGAGTGCGTCACCCGGCTGGACGGATTCAGCAGCTGGCGCGCTGTCGACGAGAAGCTGCGTCGCGCGGTGGGTGTCCATCTGCTGCCGGCCGACCACCCGCGAGCCCGGTCGGTACTGGCCGCAGCCCGCTCCTCCGCGCTTCTCGGCGACCCTCGCTTCGTCCAGGTCCTGGACGCCGTGGAGGAGAACGACCTCGTCTACGTCGTCCACGAATGGCTCCCCGACGCCACTGAACTCACAGCGCTGCTGGCCGCTGGCCCTCTGGAGGCACACGACGCCTACCAGCTCGTGAGCCAGATCTCGCAGGCCATGGCCGCCGCGCACCGCGAAGGGCTCGCGCATCTGCGCCTCACACCCGGCGCAGTGCTGCGCACCTCGACCGGCCAGTACCGGATCCGCGGTCTCGCGGTGAACGCCGCGCTGCGAGGTATCACCGCCGATCAGCCCCTGCGTACGGACACCGAAGCCATCGGCGCGCTTCTGTATGCCGCTCTGACCCGGCGCTGGCCCTACGAGAGCGACGCATACGGCCTCTCGGGGCTGCCCAAGGACCTGGGGTTGATCCCCCCGGACCAGGTGCGGGCCGGCGTCCACCGTGGTCTGTCCGAGCTCGCCATGCGCGCGCTCGCCAACGACGGAGCCACCGCGTCGCGGCAGGAGCAGCCGTGCACCACCCCGGATGAGCTGGCCAAGGCCGTCGCGGCGATGCCGCGCATCCTCCCCCCGGAACCCGTGTTCACCGCGCCGCCCGAGTACCAGCGCACGACCTACCAGCAGGGCACGTACGGGCGGCCGTCAGCGCGCCCCAGCTCTGCCACCCAGCCTGTCATCGCTGTCCCGCCGCCCCCTCTCCAGAGCCGCACGGGCAAGGCCCTCAAGTGGGCGGTATCCGCGCTGCTCATCGCAGCGCTGGGCCTCGGTAGCTGGCAACTGGCGGAGACCGTCCTCAACCGGGACAACGACTCGGGGGAGCCGACCCCGACACAGACCGCTGATGACGGCGACGACAACAACGCAGTCGAACCCGACAAGCCCGTCACCGTCGCGACGGCTCAGGACTACGATCCACTGGGCATGGACGGCTCCGAGAAGCCCGCCTCGATAAAGAACACCTATGACGGGGACGCGAGCTCCTACTGGAACACGGACGGCTACTACAGCGCCGACTTCGGAAAGCTCAAGGAGGGCGTCGGAGTCGTTCTCGATCTCGGTGAAGTCCAGCAGGTCGGCAACGTCGAGGTGTCCTTCCTCGGCGGCAGCACCTCTGTCGAGTTGAGGACCACCGAGGCTTCGTCCCTTCCTCAGCTGCCGGACGGCTTCACCAAGGCGGCAAAGGGATCCGGAACAAACGTGGCCCTCACCCCCGACAAGCCGGTGCAGGCACGGTACGTTCTGGTCTGGCTGACCAAGCTACCTCTGAGCGACGACGGCAACTACAGAGGCAAGATCTCGGACATCAAGATCACGAGCTGACGGCACCAGGGGAGGGGGCTCACCGTTGGACAACGCCAGATTCGCCGACATCAACGACCAGGACCTCCTGGCCCAGCACGTCGCCGGCGACCCGGACGCGTTCGGTGAGCTCGTGCGGCGCCACCGTGACCGGCTCTGGGCCGTGGCCCTGCGCACTCTCGGCGACCGCGAGGAGGCCGCCGATGCTGTGCAGGACGCCCTTGTCTCCGCGTTCCGCGCCGCACACACGTTCCGCGGCCAGTCCGCCGTCACCACGTGGCTGCACAGGATCACCGTCAATGCCTGCCTGGACCGCGCCCGTAAGGCTGCCTCGCGTAAGACCGCACCGGTCGAGGACACCGACAGGCTCGATCAACTCATGGAGCCCCACGAATCCGCTGAGGCGCCGGCCGAACGGCAGGACCTGCACCGCGAGCTCCTGGCCGCACTGGCCACTCTGCCTGCCGAACAACGCGCCGCCCTCGTCCTCGTGGACATGCAGGCCTACCCCGTTGCCGAAGCCGCCCGCATCCTCGACGTACCGACCGGGACCGTGAAGAGCCGCTGTGCGCGAGGACGGGCCAGACTGCTGCCCCTGCTGGCGCATCTACGCAGCAACAGAGGCGACAGCAGGGACGGCCCCGTGGAAAGGAACCGGACTCAGGGGCCATCCGTCCCACCGGCGTCAGGACCGAGAGACACAGACGACAGCGATACAGCAGCTGTGAAGGGTGGAGGTGGGCGCGCATGACGGCCACGGCCGACACGGCTCAGCACCCGGACGTCTCGGAGATCGCGGACCTCACCGAAGGCCTCCTCGCCCCCTCCCGCGAGGTGGCCCTCCGCCGCCACATCGATGCCTGTGAAGACTGCGGCGACATCTACGCCTCCCTGGAAGAGGTCCGCTCACTCCTGGGGTCGGCTCTGCCCCTGAACGAGCCCATGCCCGAAGACGTGATCGACCGAGTCGATGCGGCGCTGGCCTCGGAGGCAGCGTCCCCCACCGAGGTGCCGGAATCCCCCGCCGAGGTGCCGGACACCGCAGTTCCTGTTTCACGTGAAACATACGATCTGCCGACGGAGGTCGCGCCCGCGCCCAGGCCCGCCGGCCGTCCCCGGGGAGCCACCGGCCCCGGTCGCAGCCCGTCCCGGCGTCGCCGCCGCACGGTGATCCTCGGAACCGCCTTCGGGGCGGCGGCCGTCGGCATGAGCGTCTTCTTGTTCCAATCCCTACAGCCGTCCCAGGATTCGGCCGGCACGATCGCCGACCGCGAAGTCAGCGCTGCCAAGAAGAGCCACGGAAGCTTTTCGCAGGACACGCTCGAAGGCCACGTCCATGCGCTCCTGAGCAAGTCAACGGATTCCGGGACTCCCGGCCAAGGCTCGGGGAAACCGTCTCTGGACACCAAGTCGTCCCCGGGCACCCCCTCGCCTGACGACATGTCTCCCCGCACCCCCCTTCGCACCCCGATCGTGGCGGTGCCCCCCTGCATCCAGCAGGGCACCGGCCGGAGCGCGCCCGCCCTGGCGGTCCAAAAGGGCACCTACGAGGGGACTGCCGCCTTCCTGGTCGTGTTGCCCCACGGAACCGACTCCAGTCGCGTCCAGGCCTATGTCGTCGACGCGGCCTGTGTGAATTCCACGCCTGCGACAAAAGGTCAGCTCCTGCTCACGCACTCCTACACGCGCCCCTGAGGGCCTTGCCCGGAGCCGGACCGGCATATCGGGAATGCATGCCCCTTAGGATCCGTTGGGTGGGGTGAGAGTCATGGAACCGGCCCCAGTAGGCAGTAGGCAGTCCGCAGAGACGAGGAAGAACCCGTGAGCGACGTCCGTAATGTGATCATCATCGGCTCCGGGCCGGCTGGTTACACCGCCGCCCTGTACACCGCTCGCGCGTCGCTGAAGCCGCTGGTGTTCGAGGGAGCTGTCACCGCCGGCGGTGCGCTGATGAACACCACCGACGTGGAGAACTTCCCGGGCTTCCAGGACGGCATCATGGGCCCCGAGCTCATGGACAACATGCGCGCCCAGGCAGAGCGCTTCGGTGCTGAGCTCATCCCCGATGACGTGATCTCCGTCGACCTTTCCGGAGAGATCAAGACCGTCACGGACACCGCCGGCACCGTGCACCGCGCCAAGGCCGTCATCGTCACCACAGGATCCCAGCACCGCAAGCTCGGTCTGCCCAACGAGGACGCGCTCTCCGGACGTGGTGTCTCCTGGTGCGCCACCTGCGACGGCTTCTTCTTCAAGGACCAGGACATCGCCGTGGTCGGCGGCGGCGACACCGCCATGGAGGAGGCGACCTTCCTCTCCCGGTTCGCCAAGTCCGTCACGATCGTCCACCGGCGCGACTCCCTGAGGGCTTCCAAGGCCATGCAGGAACGTGCCATCGCCGACCCGAAGATCAAGTTCGCATGGGACAGCGAGGTCGCCGCGGTCCACGGCGACCAGAAGCTTTCCGGCCTCACCCTCCGCAACACGAAGACGGGCGAGACGTCGGAACTTCCGGTGACGGGCCTCTTCATCGCTGTCGGCCACGACCCCCGCACAGAGCTCTTCAAGGGCCAGCTCGACCTGGACGACGAGGGCTACCTCAAGGTCGAGGCCCCCTCGACGCGCACGAACCTGAAGGGTGTCTTCGGCGCCGGTGACGTCGTCGACCACACCTACCGGCAGGCCATCACAGCGGCCGGAACCGGTTGCTCTGCGGCTCTCGATGCTGAGCGCTTCCTGGCCGCGCTCTCCGACGAGCAGCTCGCCGAACCCGAGAAGACCCCGGCAGTCTGACTGCTCCCCCGAACCCCACACCCCCGCAAGTTAAGGAGGCCGCCGTGGCCGGCGCCCTGAAGAACGTGACCGACGACTCCTTCGATGAGGACGTCCTGAAGAACGACAAGCCCGTGCTGGTGGACTTCTGGGCTGCCTGGTGCGGCCCTTGCCGCCAGATCGCGCCTTCGCTGGAGGCCATCGCGGCTGAGTACGGCGACGAGATCGAGATCGTCAAGCTCAACATCGATGAGAACCCGGCCACTGCGGCCAAGTACGGCGTGATGTCGATCCCCACGCTCAACGTGTACCAGGGCGGCGAGGTCGCCAAAACCATCGTCGGCGCCAAGCCGAAGGCCGCCATTCTCCGCGACCTCGAGAACTTCATCGTGCAGAAGTAACGAGAAGTAGCACTGGCTGTTTCACGTGAAACGGGCCCACCCTTCGGGGTGGGCCCGTTGTGCATGCTCCTCAGCGATCGATCGCGGCCGTCAGAGAGGCCGCAGCACCGGCTCTTTCTGCACGGCGCCCAGCAGCCTGTCCAAGGCGAGCTCGACGTCCTCCTTCCAGGAGAGCGTCGTGCGCAGCTCAAGCCTCAGCCGCGGATGCACGGGGTGAGGGCGCACCGTCTTGAAGCCGACCGCGAGCAAGTGATCCGCCGGCAGGACGCAGGCCGGTTCTTTCCACCGTGCGTCTCCAAAGGCCTCGATCGCCTTGAAGCCGCGCCGCAGAAGGTCTTTGGCAACTGTCTGCACCATCACGCGGCCCAGCCCCTGCCCCTGAAATCCTGGCACGATCAACGCAGTCATCAACTGCACGGCGTCGGGGGACACAGGACTGGTTGGAAAGGCCGTGGCTCGGGGAACGTAGGCAGGCGGTGCATAGAGAACGAATCCGGCCGGGACATCGTCCACGTAGACCACCCGTCCGCAGGAACCCCACTCCAGCAAGACAGCGGAGATCCAGGCTTCCTTCTCAAGCTCGGGCCTGCCTGCCTTTACCGCAGCTTCCCCGCTGACCGGATCAAGTTCCCAGAAGACACACGAGCGGCAGCGCCTGGGGAGATCCGGAAGGTTGTCCAGTGTGAGCGGTACGAGCCGACGCCCCATGTAGGCGATTCCTCACTTCCTTCACCCGCCGCATCACGGGCGGCTGCCAGCGCACTCCGCTCTCTGAACAGGCTGCCGACGAACCCTCCGACAGCGCCAAGCCCCAGACAGACTGACACCAGGTGGCTGCGATTCACTGATCGCACGGCCCCCGCCTCCTCTGCGGTGGATCACGGTGGTGGATACGCCATACCAGAACGCATCGTATCCACCTAGGGGTAATGGGGACACCGAGAGACGGCAAAGGGCGGGCCGAGTTCCGGAAGCCTCCCGGAACTCGGCCCGCCCCTCACGGTCCAGCAGGGTCAGGCGTCGTCGCCCTCAGCCTGCTCTTCCTCTGTACTCCGTTCCAGTACGCGCCCCTCACCAGGGGCGAGGCTGCCAAGGATGCGGTCCAGATCCTCCATCGAGGCGAACTCGACGACGATCTTTCCCTTCTTCTGCCCGAGATCAACCTTCACCCGAGTCTCGAACCGATCGGACAGGCGCGACGCAAGATCAGTCAGACCCGGTGCGACTCTGCTGCCCGCCCTGGGACCTCGAGGCTTCGCGGAGCTGGTGGGCTCGGATCCGAGAAGGTTGACGATCTCCTCGACCGCACGTACCGAAAGCCCCTCGGCCACGATGCGGTGAGCCAGCCGATCCTGTTCCTCGGAGTCGTCCACCGACAGCAAGGCCCTCGCGTGGCCGGCCGAGAGGACCCCGGCCGCCACCCGGCGCTGCACCGGCGGGGAGAGCCGTAGCAGACGCAGCGTATTCGACACCTGAGGACGGGACCGGCCGATTCGGTCGGCCAGCTGATCATGAGTGCACTTGAAGTCCTTCAGCAGCTGGTCATACGCCGCCGCCTCCTCCAAAGGGTTCAGCTGAGCCCGATGCAGGTTCTCCAGCAGTGCGTCGAGGAGCAGCTTCTCGTCATCGGTGGCACGGACGATCGCCGGGATGCGCTCCAGACCAGCCTCGCCGCATGCCCTCCAACGCCGCTCGCCCATGATGAGCTCGAAGCGGTCCTCGGCGACCTGACGTACGACGACGGGCTGAAGAAGACCGACCTCCTTGATGGAAGTGACCAGCTCTGCCAGAGCATCCTCGTCGAAGACCTCACGAGGCTGCCTGGGGTTGGGCGTGATCGACTTGAGGGGAATCTCGGCGAAGTACGCCCCGGCGGCTTCGGGCTGGCCGATGACGGGCTCCAGGTCCCCGACGGGGGAACTCGGCTCCGGGACCCCCGCTCCGGAGGGGATCCCGGCCAATTTCGCAGCGGCCACCCCCCGCTCGGCGGTCATGACGGGGGCCGCACCCGCCGGGTGCGCCCCGGACGCAGGACTCCCGGCCTGCTTCTCCTGCGGTGCTGCGGGAATCAGTGCACCGAGTCCACGCCCCAGCCCTCTACGACGCTCGCTCACTGCATGCCCTCCGAATGGCTCTGCTGACTGTTCTGGACGCCCGTGTGGGCAGGCTCGCTCGCGGGGGCGTGCTGGGCCTCGTAATGCACTCCGACGCCTCTCAGTGCGATCTCACGGGCCGCCTCAAGGTAGGACAGGGACCCGCTGGAGCCCGGATCGTACGTCAGGACGGTCTGCCCGTAGCTCGGGGCCTCCGAGATGCGCACGGAGCGAGGGATGCTGGTCCGCAGCACCTCCTTGCCGAAGTGGGTGCGCACCTCCTCCGCCACCTGTGAAGCAAGCCTGGTTCGGCCGTCGTACATGGTGAGCAGGATCGTGGACACGTGAAGGTCGGGGTTCAGGTGCCCACGGACCAGTTCGACGTTACGAAGCAGCTGACCGAGGCCCTCCAATGCGTAGTACTCGCACTGGATCGGAATGAGCACCTCTGCTCCGGCCACGAGGGCGTTGACCGTCAGCAGCCCAAGCGAAGGTGGGCAGTCGATGAGGATGTAGTCCAGTGGCTGGTCATACGCCTGGATCGCCCGCTGCAGTCGACTCTCCCGCGCGACCAATGACACCAGCTCGATCTCCGCACCGGCGAGATCGATGGTCGCCGGCGCGCAGAAGAGACCTTCGACGTCCGGGACCGGCTGTACCACCTCGGAGAGGGGCATGCTCTCCACCAGGACGTCATAGATGGAGGGAACTTCCGCATGGTGGTCGATCCCCAGAGCCGTGGAGGCGTTGCCCTGCGGGTCGAGGTCCACCACCAGGACACGCGCACCGTGCAATGCGAGCGACGCGGCGAGGTTGACCGTGGAGGTCGTCTTGCCCACGCCACCCTTCTGGTTGGCTACGACCATGACGCGTGTCCGGTCAGGCCGTGGCAGCCCCTCACCGGCGCGGCCTAGGGCCTCGACCGCCAGCTGAGCGGCACGGCCAATAGGTGTGTCATCCATGGGCGGTGGTGTTTCACGTGAAACACCGTCCCCCAGGGACTCGGTACGGGGACCGGGGACCGGGTCGGTCATCGGTCCCGCGATGTTGGCGTCGGACCGCAAGGATTCACTCTCCTCGACTTCAGGCTCGCAATGAACAGAGCCTGCCATGCTTTCGGGGTCGGGAACCAGCGAGGCCGACTGTTCTGTGGATGAATCCGGTTCTGTGGACAACTCGGTAGCCCGTACGGGCTTGCGGTCGCGCGGCGCGGCGGGCCCCCGCCCCCCGCCCCAGAATAACAGCAGCACAGAGCCGCGGTTGAAGATAGG